>JALWUB010000001.1 GCA_026993275.1 Robiginitomaculum sp.
GCAAATAGGTTTCCGGATTGTATTCCTTGGGGATCAGCGGCACGATGCGCCCATCCACCCAGCCGAGAAAACTCCACACCAGCCACAGGGTCGCGGCGATCGGCGCCGAGACGACAATGCCGGTCAGAAAGCTGTTGCGCAGCCACAGCCACAGCCCCTTGCGCCTGGAGGGCCGCACCCGGCCATCTTCCGTTTCGCCATCATGATCTTTGGGTTTGTGGGACATGTCCGGCCGTTTCCGTCTTGCTGGCGCTATAATCGGGGAGGTTGGGCCAACTTGCAAGCCTTGGCCGTGCCGGTTCGGCTTCGCCCATCAGGATGGCCGGTCGCGAAAATGGTTGGTGATGGGATAGCGGCGGTCGCGGCCAAAATTGCGGCGGCTGATCTTGACCCCGGGAGGCGCCTGGCGGCGCTTGTATTCGGCGCCATAGAGCAAGTTTTCGATGTGGCGCACCACGCCCGCGTCATGGCCGCGCGCGATGATGCTGGCGGCATCGGCCTCTTCCTCGATCAGCGCATGCAGGATGGCGTCAAGCTCCGCATAGGGCGGCAGGCTGTCCTGGTCGGTCTGGTTTTCCTTCAATTCCGCCGAGGGCGGCTTGGTGATGATCTCTTGCGGCATGACCGGGCCATCGGGGCCGCGCATGCCGGCGGGGCGGCGGCCATTGCGCCAGCGCGCCAGGGCGAAGACTTCGGTCTTGTAAATATCCTTCAGGGCATTGAAGCCGCCGGACATGTCGCCATAAATGGTGGCGTAACCGACCGCCATTTCCGACTTGTTGCCCGTGGTCAGCAGCATGTGGCCAAAACTGTTGGAGAGCGCCATCAGCAGCACGGCGCGGGTGCGCGATTGCAGGTTTTCCCCGGCAGTGCCGGTTTCGCGCCCGGCCAGCAGCGGCGCCAGCTGCTGCTCAAGGGCCGCGACCGGCGCCTCGATGGACAGGGTATCATAGCGCACCCCCAGCATGCGCGCGCAGGCTTCGGCATCGCGCAGCGACGCCGCGCTGGTATAACGTGACGGCAGCATCACGCACCAGACCCGCTCCGGCCCCAGCGCATCGACGGCAATGGCCGCCGACAGGGCCGAATCAATGCCGCCGGAAAGCCCCAGCACGACGCCGGGAAAGCCGTTCTTGTTCACATAATCGCCAAGGCCCATGACCAGCGCCCGCCAGTCTGCTTCCAGACCTTCCGGCTGTGGCGCCAGGGACGGGGCGCTGCACTGCCAGCCTTGGCCCGTGCGGGACCAGCGGCTGGTTTGCACGGCGGGCGCGAAGGCGGGGGCGCGCTGCACGGTGTTGCCCGCCGCATCCCAGCAAAAGCCGCCGCCATCAAAGACCAGTTCGTCCTGGCCGCCGGTCTGGTTGACGAAGACGAGCGGCAGGCGCACATCGGCATGCCAGGCCCGGAAGGCCGCGCGGCGAAAACCGTCTATGCCGCGCCGGTAGGGCGAGCCATTGATGCAGACCAGCATGTCCGCGCCCGCTGCCGCGAGGGCGCGTGGCACCGTCTGCAGCCAGATGTCCTCGCAGATCGGCAGGCCCAGGCGCAGCCCGCGAAAATCCACCGGCTGCGGCACCGGCCCCGGGCTGAACACGCGCTTTTCGTCGAACACCGCATAATTGGGCAGGTCGTGCTTGGCGCGCCAGGCAGCAATGCGCCCACTGTCCAGCAGGAGCGCGGCGTTATGGAGCTTGCCATCATCCACCCAGGGCGCGCCCACCACCATGGCCGGGCCGCCATCGCCGGTTTCGCGCGCCAGGGCATGCACGGCCTTTTCACAGGCGGCCACCGCCGCCGGTTTCAGCACCAGGTCCTCTGGCGGATAGCCCAGCACGCCCAGCTCTGTGGCCACCAGCAGATCGGCACCGTCCCTGGCGGCCTGCGCGCGGGCGGCGCGGATCAGCGCGCAATTGCCCTCTATGTCGCCCATGACCGGGTTGAGCTGGGCCGTGGTGATGGTGATGTCCTGCGCCATGGCGTCCTTTTAGGACGCTCAGGCGGCCGTGTCGACGCGCAGCGCCAGCGCCAGCGCGCGGGCGCCCTCGGCGCCGCAGACCGGCACGGTTTCGCCATCGAGAATGGCGCGCACAAAGGCATCAACCTCGGCCGCCAGACTGTCATGGGCGTCGGCCTTGCGGCCAAAGTCCTCGTCCAGCGCAAAGGGAGTGCCATTGACCAGGGAGCGGTTGCAAAAGTCGATCTCGACCACGCCGGAGGGATATTCGATGCGCATGTGCCGGGCGCGCTTCGGCGCCTGGCGCGAGGCGTGAATCCGGGCTTCGCGGCCATCGGGCCAGGTGATGTGTGCCCGGGCGTCGTCAATGCGCCCGCCGGGGCCGCGGCGGACCTGGGCGCGCACGCCACTGGCCTCGCCGCCAATCAGCACGTTGAGCAGGTCAAGGTCATGGGTCATCAGGTCCAGGGTCACCGACACGTCGGTGCCGCGCGGGCCAAAGGGGGC
>JALWUB010000002.1 GCA_026993275.1 Robiginitomaculum sp.
GCTATCTGCGCGCTGCCGAGGCTGCCGCCAACGAAACCCTGCGGCTGGCGCAAATCAATTACCAGGCCGGGCAGACGGACCTTCTCGATGTGCTGACCCTGCGCCAGCGCGCCTTTGCCGCCAGCCGTGCCCGCATCGCCAACCAGCGCGCCCGCCTCGATGCGCGTCTTGACCTTTACCTGGCGCTCGGCGGGGATTTCTAGGCGCACCATTTGTGTCCGCCATTGCCCTGAAAGCCCCCTTGCCTGCGCGCCGTCCCTGTGCCTCTATGGGCGCCCAAAAAATCAGTTGCGGGAGGGGTGGGCATGTGGACCAGCGCCATCGGTATTGTTGTTCTTCTGGGCCTGGCGGTGCTGTTGTCCGACGACCGCAAGCACATCAATCTGCGCGTCGTGGGCGCCGCGTTCGCCCTGCAGGCGGGGCTGGCAGCCTTCGTGCTCTATGTCCCGTTTGGCAAATCCGTGCTGTCGTCCATTTCCGATGGCGTCCAGGTGGTCATCAACTATTCCAAGGTCGGCACCGAATTCGTGTTTGGCGGTCTGGCGACCTCGACCAATCTGGGCTTCATTTTCGCCGTGCAGGTGCTGCCGGTGATCATCTTCATCGGCGCGCTGACCGCGGTGCTCTATCACCTGCACATCATGCAATGGATCGTGCGCATTCTGGGCGGCATCTTGCGTACCATTGTCGGCACCGCCCGGGTCGAGAGCCTGAACGCCGCCGCCAACATCTTTTTGGGGCAGACCGAGGCGCCGCTGGTGATCCGCCCCTATGTGGCAAGGGTCAGCGACAACCAGCTGTTCACCATCATGGTGTCCGGCCTGGCCTCTGTATCGGGCGCCATCCTGGCCGGTTATGCCAGCCTGGGGGTCAATATCGAATATCTCATCGCCGCCAGCTTCATGTCGGCGCCGGGCGGCCTGCTCATGGCCAAGATCATCCGCCCCGATATCGGCAAGCCCAAGGAAGAGGAGATTCATCTCGTCGAGCATATTGACGAGGAGGAGGAGCGCCCGGCCAATGTCATCGACGCCGCCGCCATGGGCGCATCCGAAGGCCTGCGCCTGGCCGCCAATATCGGCGCCATGCTGATCGCCTTTGTCGCCCTGATTGCGCTGCTCAACGGCATGGTCAGCGGCATTGGCAGCCTGTTCGGCCATGGCGGCATCACCATGAATTCCATCCTGGGCCACCTGTTCGCGCCGCTGATGTTTGTCGTCGGCGTGCCCTGGCACGAGGCCGCCACGGCGGGGGACCTGATCGGGCAAAAGCTGGTGCTCAACGAGTTTGTCGCCTTTGTCGGCCTGGAACAGGTCAAGGACAGTCTGAGCGAACACTCGCAAATGGTGGTCACCTTTGCCCTGTGCGGGTTCGCCAACCTCTCATCGCTGGGCATTCTGCTGGGCGGCATTGGCGGCCTGGCGCCGAACCGCCGCGGCGACATTGCCCGCATGGGCCTGAAGGCCATTGCCGCCGGCTCGCTGTCAAACCTGATGAGCGCCGCCCTGGCATCGCTGTTCGTGCCGGTGTGAGGGGCTGGGCAGGTTATTGCCGAAGGTTGTTGACATGTAACTGCAATTGTAGTTACATCAAGTCATGTTGTTTGAATGGGATGACAACAAGAATGACGCCAATGCGAAAAAGCATGGCATTCGCTTTGAAAACGCCATAGCGATTTTCCAGGGGCCGGTGCTCACTGGGTTGATGACCGGGCCGATTATGGCGAAACGCGCGAAATCAGCATTGGCGAAATCGAAGGTCATATTGTTCTCGTTGTTGTTCACACAAACCGGCAAAACGTGACCCGCATCATCTCTGCGCGCCTCGCTAATCGCCGGGAAAGGAAAAACTATCATGACGCGTGTCAGAACAAGCCTGAATGACGCCAAACCGCTGAGCAAGGCGGATACAGCCCGGCTGAAAACGCTCAGGGATGAAGACATTGATTACAGCGATATCCCGGAACTGGACGAGCGCTTTTGGAAAAATGCCCGGCTGGTCATGCCCCGGTCCAAAAAACAGATCACCATCCGCTTCGACGAGGACATCCTCGACTGGTTCAAGGCGCAGGGCAAAGGCTATCAAAGCAAGATGAACGCCGTGCTGCGCGCTTATGTGGAGGCACGGAGGGAGGGGTGATGGGCTGGGAGGGGCTGAGAGAAGCAATCCCCCGCCATTCAAACCTGCGCGTTTGTGTCACCCCGGAAATTTTGCAAAATTATCCGGGGCCCATGGAGCCGTGGCGCGGCGCGATGGATCCCGGCGCAGGGGCCGGGATGACACGAAAACACAAGGGTCTTGCCGGGTTTATGGCAGCGGCCGCGCCGCCTGGTGCAGAAGCATCTACCCCAAAATCGCCTTGAGGGCAGCGCCGGCCTTGCCGAAATCCATGGCGCCGCCGTATTTGGCGCGCAAGGCGGCCATGCATTTGCCCATGTCCTTGAGGCCGGTGGCGTCAAGCT
>JALWUB010000003.1 GCA_026993275.1 Robiginitomaculum sp.
CTGCAATCCATCAAGGCTGCGGGTGCCCTGCAGGCCGAAATCGAGGTGCTGTAGGCATGGCGGATCCGGCATCCTTTCCGTCAAGCCCCTTTCTGGCGCAGGCGCTGGCCGCCAAGCCTGAAAACGCGCCCAGCATCAAGACGGTGCGCACCGAGGCCCAGGCGGCCAAGGTCGCCAGTGATTTTGAAGCCTTTTTCCTGGGACAGATCATGCAGGGCCTGTTTGCCGGGCTGGACGATGGCGGCCCGTTTGGCGGCGGCCCCGGCGAAAAGGCGTTTTCCAGCCTGCTGCATGAGGAATATGCCAAGATCTTCGCCAAAACCGGCGGCATCGGCCTTGCCGGGCCGCTCAAGGCCGAGATTATCCGCCTGCAGGGCATTGAAAGCGCCAGCCGCAACGGGGAGGATTCCTGATGGCCCTGCACGCCCGTGATGCCAATGATCTTGCCGGACAACTGATTATCCTGTCAGACCGCCTGAAGGATCTGGTGGAGCGCGAAACCGCATTGTTCGAGGCGCGCAAGCCCCATGAGGCCCTTGCCTTTGCCAAGGAAAAAAACACCCTGGCCACTGCATACCGCCTGGAAACCGCGCGCATTGCCAGGACGCCGGCCATGCTGGCCGGGGCCACGGACGAACTGAAGGCGGCGTTGCGCCAGTCGACCAAGGCGCTGGATGCGGCCCTGCACGCCAATCACCGCGCTGCGGGCGCCGTGCGCACCCTGACCGAAGGGCTGGTGAAAGCCATTGCTGAAGAAGCGGCCAGAATGCGCCAGGGCGTCAAGGGATATGGCGCCAATGGCAAGGTCAGCAGTGCCGAAGCCGCCGCCGCGATTACCCTGAACCGCCAGGTCTGAACGGGGCGCGCACCAAAAGCGCCGCTTCAGGGCAGGGCCGCCGGTCCGGCAGACTGTGCTTTCATGGCCACACCTGTGCAGTTTCAGGCGCCTTTGGCGGGCATTGGCCCAGATAATCCTGTTCAAACGGTCAGGTTCTTGCTAAGCCGCTGGCACAGATACGTGTGCGTTGCTGCCACAATGCCTGTGGCCTTGCCTGCAGACCCATTGCTGTCCTGTTCGCGGGGAGCGGGCGCGTCATTCTTTATCCTGGAGGGAACCCCATGACCATGAAAACCTTGAGCCTTGGCGCCACGGCGCTGACCAGCCTGGCCGTATTGATCGCGCAAGGCGTCTATGCGGCGCCAGCAGCGGCGCAGGAAAGCGCCAAGGAGGATGAAATCATTGTCACCGCGCGCAAGCGCAAGGAGACCCTGTTTGAAACCCCTGCGGCCATTTCCGCGTTTTCACCGCAAATGATCGAGGACCGCAACATTTCCAATCTTGACGATGTCGGCAAATATGTTCCCAATCTGAACATCACCCGCTTCGGCGTCGGCAACACTGCCCAGGCGGCGGTGTTCATCCGCGGCATTGGCCTGCAGGATCACATCATCACCACCGACCCGGGCGTCGGCGTTTATCTCGATGGTGTCTATCTGGGGCGCCAGATGGGCGCCAATTTATCGCTCAACAATATCGAGCGCATCGAGGTCTTGCGCGGGCCGCAGGGCACGCTTTATGGCCGCAACACGCTTGGCGGGGCGATCAACATCATCACCAAGAAGCCGGGCGGGCCCGAGGAATACCAGGTTGAGGCCAAGGGCGGCACCCGGGGCCGGGTTGCGGGCAATTTCTATTCCAATTTTGAAATGACCGACCAGTTCGCCGTCACCATGAGCGGCGCCTTCAAGCACCGCGGCGGCGTCGGCGACTTTCTCAACCTGCCCAATGCCGACAAGCGGGTTGGCGAAATCAACGAGTTCAGCGGCCGCCTTGCCGCCAAATGGCAGCCCACGCCCCGCTTCTCGACACTGTTTTCGCTGGATGGCGTCAGCGCCCATAACGGCCTGTCGCCCTACACCATCGGCTTTGATCCCTCCATTCCGGCGCCGGATCCGAACAACATCTTTGCCGGCAGTTTCCCGCTCCTGAACCCCAGCCTGTTGCCGGCCAATCCGGATGACAACAACACCACCGTGGCCGGTCTGGACACGACCACCAATTCCGCTGGCGGCGTTTCCATCACCAGCGAGTGGGAAGCCAGTGACAATCTGACCACCAAGCTGCTGGCCAGCTACCGCACGTCGGATTACACCGGCGGCCTCGATGATGATGCCACGGTGCTGCACCTTTCGGAGTTTCCTGAAAAGGGCAATGCCCAGCAAACCTCCGTCGAGCTGCAGGTCAATGGCCAGTATGGCGCCGTCGATTTTGTCAGCGGGCTGTATTATTTCCACGAGCAGGGGCAAACCGAATCCGGGCCCTTTGTGTTCAGCCCGTTCAACACGCCGGGCGCGGTGGAAGGCTTTGGCGATTTCGGCTTTTTCGATCTCAACCAGACCACCAACAGCTATGCCGGCTATACCAATGTCAAGGTGCAGCTGACGCCGCGCC
>JALWUB010000004.1 GCA_026993275.1 Robiginitomaculum sp.
CCAGCGCCGTGAAGGCGGAATCCCAGTTCCACTGAAACGGATACAGCCGCGGGCTCGGCACCGTATAGCCGCCGCGGTCATTGCCGCGCAGAATGTCCTGCGCCTTGTGGTTCAGGTCCGTAACGGTGGCGGGCATGGCTGGCCTTTGCTGAACGGGTTGCGGATGCCCTGCCCGGGCACGCCTGGCACGGCATGCCGGGCAGGAAAAGCAAACGGGCCGGAAACACAAGGCCAAACCGCTCGAGGGACAACGGCTGCCCTTGGTTTTCCGGCCCGGGCCGTTTCGTCCTAGAAGGTGTAGGTGGCCCTGATGCTGATGCGCCGCGGCAAGACGGGGCGGCCAACAAAGAAGGCGCCGGTCCCCGATTGCGCGCTGCCCTGGCGGGGCGAGCCCTCGGTAATGCCCTGGCTGCCAAAGATGTTGAACACGTTGATGCCCAGCCGTGTGCTCTCGCCATTGGGGCCGACGGGCAGGCGCACACCGGCGTCCAGCGTGGCGACAGAGAAGGAATCGAGCTTCACGGTATTGCCGTCATTGGCGAAATTGTTGCCTTCAAAGGTCGAGAAGAAGGAAAAGTCGAACCGCCCGTCATCATAATAGATGCCGCCATTGGCAAGAAAGCTGGGCTGGCGCCGCGGCTCGTTGCCGACAAATTGCGGATTGCCCTCGAACTTGGTGAACTTGGCGTCCTGCAGGGTGATGTTGCCGCCAACATGCAGATTGCCGGTAATGAAGACATTCGCCGTCGCTTCCAGCCCGTATGTGCGGGTGGACTGCACGAACACCTCTTCGATGACGCTGCCATTGGGGCCATTGACGAAGTCCACATTCTGGCGATTGCCGAGATGGTCGTAAAACCCGTCCACGGTCAGCGCCAGCAGGTCGCTGGCATATTTCACGCCAGCTTCGCCCTGCTTGATGATTTCCGCCTTGTAGGAGGCCGGCTGGCCAAGGCTGTTGAAGCGCACGCCGCGCAATTGCGGGAAAAAGAAGCCGCGCGAGGCATTGGCATAGAGATTGAGGTTGCCGCGCACCTTGTAGAGCACGCCAATGGCGCCGGCCCAGGCCGTGTCATTGACCGTGCCATGGGTGACCTTGCCATTGCCAAAAACGACATTTTGCAAATCGGCAGACAGGCTGGGGTCCGGATTGACCAGGAAGGTCCTGGAGCCTTCCTTGCGGAAATCGCCCTGCATCTTCTCGATCCGGAAGCCGATGTCGAACACGAAGTCCTCGTTTTCGAACTGGTCGGCCAGATAGCCGGCAATGCGTGTCGCCGAATGGTCGCTATTGCCAAACCCGGCCCCGGCATTGAGCAGGCCGTTGAGCGCGATCGTGGTCGCCGCCCCGCTCACCGGATCGGTGATGGTCAGGTCCACCAGGCGCGGCCGGTTGTTGAACTCGGCCAGATAGGTGGTCAGCGTATCCTGGTCCTTGGCTTCGGCATTGGCGAAAAATCCGCCCAGGGTGAAGCTGTGGTCAAAGCCGCCGGCAGAGACCTCCTTGGTGATGTTCAACTCGCTGGTGAAATCATCGGCAGGGCGGTTGCGGTCCAGAAGCCGGTTGGGGAACAGCAGGAAATTGCCTGGCACCGGCTGGCCTGAATCGGTAAAGGTGAAGCTGGCATCGGCAAGATTGCCAAGATTGCGCGCCGACAGGAAGCCTTGCAGGGTTTCCGGCACATTGACAATGCCGTCGCCATCGAGAAACAGGTTGAACTGGTGCGAATAGCGGGCATAGCGGGTGCGGCCGTTAATGCCCCAGCCATTGCCGAAATCCTTGTCGAAGGACAGGCCGATCATGCCGCCGCGGGTCATCACCCCGTCCTTGATCGGGGTGCGGAAAATGCCGTCCGGCGTGGGATAGGACAGGCCTGCGGCGTCATCGGTCTGCACCGTGCGCACCACGCGCCCGTCATTGCCGAGGGTGCGGTGGCGCGTGGCGCCATCCAGCGGCAGCGGCAGGAAGAACTGCACCTTGTCGTCTATCCACTGGCCATAAAGGGTGAAATTGCCGGAGCCGTCGGCAAATTCGCGCTTGAGATTGCCGCGCAGCTGGAATCCCTTCGTCGGCAGGCCGGTTTTCAGCGGCCCCTTGTCATAGCGGTAATAGCCGGAAAGCGCGTAAAACATGTTGGTGTCCTTGCCGCCAAGCGGGCCGCTGGTGGCAAAGTCGCCGCGGAAGCGGTCGCGCTCGGCCCATTCGATCTGGGCCGTGCCCTCGGGCGTTTCCGAGCCGGTCTTGCTGATATAGTTGATGATCCCGGCGACCGAGCCCGGGCCGAACAGGTTGGACACCCCGCCGCGGACGAATTCCATCTGCTTGATGCCCAGATCATTGCGGTAATAGACATCAAAGGCCGACGAGTTCAGGCCAAAGGTGCTGAATGCCGGCATGCCGTCATATTCAAGAGGCGTGAACTGGAACTGGCCGCCGGACGGCAGGCCCTTGATGAACACGTTGGCGGCCACCTCGCCGCCGCCGCCCTCGGCCTTGATGCCGGGAATGGTGCGCAGCACATCGGCCTGGCTGCTGCCGGCAAACTTGTTCAGATCCTCCGCATCGTAAACGGTCGCCGAAAACGGCGTGTCCATGTTGCGCCGGGCGCGGCTGGTGCCGGTGACGACGATCAGGTCGAGATCGGATTGCTGGTCATCGGCGCTCTGGTCCGCCGCGGGATCTTGCGATTGCGCCTGCGCCAAAGCCGCCGGTGCGTTTGCCGCGGCCAGCAATGCCGCCCCGGCACATGTCAGCAACAGTCTTGAAAGTGTCAATTTCGGGCTCATGTCTGATCCTCCCTGATCGAGCCGGGCGCTCGCCACCCTGTGTCAACGGCCGCGGCGGATCCCTGTCCGGCGCTATTCCGCAGTCTGGTATAAACCGGTGTCACGGGCATTACAACCCAATTTATGTGATAATTGTGGGAATATTGCGCTATTTTTGACGCGTTTCAGTCTTTTATGAGTGTTATTGGCTGCGGACCAGCCTCGTCCCCGGCCAGCCCGCCCTTGCGCAAGCGAAGACCGGGGCAGGCTCTGCGCTTGTCGAAGGATGAAGGCCATCTCTTCCCCCGTTGCACAGGGGAGGAAAAGGCGTATTGGCGGGAAGGCGGCGCACCCTCCATGGTTTGATGGTGCTCATCATGAGGGGTGTGTTCCTTCTCCCCAGCGGGGAGAAGGAGTCCTGCCGCATGGCTTGGGTCATGGCCTGCATGTCCTGTTTTTTGATGCGGGCGGGCCATCGGCCAGGCCATTCACAGGCCAGTTTCGGACACAAAGGCGCCAGTTTTGACCAGAAATAGGCCACTTCAAGCCATGACAAGCCATGCAATGCGGGGATAAGCGTGCACCTGTCCCCACCCCTGCGCACAAGCGCATAATCAGGGTGTGCGGGGCTGTCAGAGACGGCTCGGCACACGCGAATGAGATTGTGAATCAAGGCTCTGTATAGCCTTGCAGCCCTTCAGAGTTGCAAGGCAAACCCCTGTGCGTGCCCCAAACGCCCGCTGAAAGCCTTTTGTGAGCCATAAGCAACACGGCTTTTTTTCAAGGGAAACACTGCTATCCCGGGGAAAACCACAAACCGGTTTTTCCGGAAAACCGGATAAAGCGGGGTTTACCGGCTTGCGGACTTCGGCCGGCACAATTTTCGACGCTCACTTCCTGTCTGCGCGTCGGCTTTTGCCGGACAGGAAGCCGGCCAGCCGCAAGGAGGAGGGGCGCCCGGCAAAGCCATCGGCGCTCACCAGATCAATCTGCAGCACACCATCCTGCAGCGTCAGCGCCTGTTTGGGCGCATCTGCCAGCCTGATGACCTTGAGCGGCGGCAGCACACGCTTGCTGCGGCCGGAGGTGCGCACCAGGCGGGTGATGGCGCTGCGCACATTCATCGCCGTGTCCGCATAGAGCCAGGCCGAGCGCTCGCGCGCGCCTGTTGCGGAAATGGTGACGTCATGGCCGATGGCGGTGGCGATATCGCTGGCGATACTGGTCAATGCGCCGCGCAAGTCCTCGAGGTGGAACACCTGGCGCGCCAGCGGCGCGGCACTGCCGCTGCGCCAGGCCGGTATGCCCGGCGAGCCGCGTCCCGGAAACAGCACCGGCCCGCCGACCCGGCTCATGCGCACCATGACCGCGCCCTGGTCGTTTTTCAGCATGATGTCGCCGCGCGGCCCCGGCACCCGGTGCAAGGCAAAGACCTCGCGCGCGTGCACATAGCGGAACAGCAAGATCCCCTGGCGGCGCTGTTCGATGATAAAGGCCTTGCCGGACTTGGCGGCCTCGAAACGGGCCACCGGCGGCAGCGTCTCGCCCGGGCCCTTATAGGCCTCGCGCAACACCTGCGCGGCCGCATCGCCCGAGCGCGGCCAGGCCGGAGCGGCCAGCGCCCCGGCGCAAAGGGCGGTCAGCGCAATCAGGCTGTGCGCAGTCCGTGCAGACGTGATCCTCATGGCATGAATCCTGCTGGCAAAGTGCGGCGGTTTTGCGGCCAATCGCGCGTCATGACAGCGTCAATACATATGCTGGCCGCCATTGATGGACAGGGTCGAGCCGGTGATGAATCCGGCATTGTCCGAGACCAGAAACTCTACGCCGCGGGCGATTTCATCGGCCCGGCCAAGGCGGCCGACCGGAATGCGCGCGACGATCTTTTCCAGCACATGCGGCGGCACGGCGGCAACCATGTCGGTGTCGATATACCCTGGCGCAATGGCATTGACGGTGATGCCATGGGCGGCGCCCTCCTGGGCCAGCGCCTTGGTGAAACCGTGAATGCCGGACTTGGCGGCGGCATAGTTGACCTGGCCGTATTGCCCGGCCTGGCCATTGATGGAGCCGATATTGACGATGCGGCCAAAACGGCGCTCCAGCATGCCGTTCCACACCGCCTTGGCCATGTTGAAACAGCCGCCCAGATTGACGTTGATGACCTTCTGCCAGGCTTCGGGGGTCATGCGCTTCATGGTGCCGTCGCGGGTGATGCCGGCATTGTTGACGACAATGTCAACCGCGCCCAGCTCGTCCTCTATGCGCGCAACCCCTGCCTGGCAGGCATCAAAATCGGCCACGTCCCACTTGTAACAGGAAATGCCGTCCTGCCTGGCGCATTCCCGTGCCGCCGCATCATTGCCCGCATAGACCGCGGCCACCCGGTAGCCCGCCTTGGCCAGACGCTCGCTGATGGCACGGCCAATGCCGCGTGTGCCGCCGGTCACCACTGCCAGTCTGCCCATTGCGCTCTCCATGCTTGCAATGGCGCCATTGTGCCAAACCGGCGGGCAAAAGAAAACCGCGCACACGGCTTGCCCGCAGCCTTCGGGCTTGCCAGAATTGCAGCGGAGCCCGGCAAAGCGGAACAGCATCATGGCCAGAAACAAAACCGGTGAAGACGGCCCGGTGATCATCAAGAAATACGCCAACCGGCGGCTCTATGACACCGCCCGCAGCGCCTATGTCACCCTTGATGATCTCAGCACCATGGTTCATGACGGCGTCGATTTCGTGGTGCAGGACGCCAAGTCCGGCAAGGATCTGACCCGCCAGGTGCTGACCCAGATCATCATTGAGCGCGAAGCCGGGGAGCAGCCCTTGCTGCCTGTCGATTTTCTGCGCCAGCTCATCGGCTTTTATGGCGGCAGCATGCAAAGCGTGGTGCCGGATTTTCTCGACATGAGCATGAAGGCGCTGATGCAGGGCAAGGCGCGTTACGACGAACAGATGCGCGGCGTCTATGACAGCGCGCCGCTGGGCCTGTTCGAAGAGCAGATGCGCCGCAATCTGCGGGTGTTCGAAGACACACTCAGCATGTTTTCGCCCTTTGCCGGGCGCACGGGCAGCGCCAGGACGGAAACGCCGCCGCAACAGGACGCAGGGCCGGTAGAGCAGGCCGATCTGGACGAGCTGCGCGCCCAGATGGCCGCCATGCAGGCGAAGCTCGACAAGCTCGGCAAGACAGACTGAACTGTCCCGCAACGGCACACATGGCGCACGAGGCCATTGCCGCGGCGGCGCGGTTTATGGTTAATGTCCCGTTAATGGCCAAAACCGCACCCGAACACTTCCGTTTTCCCGGCGCGGCTCTTGCAGCGCTGGCGGCATGACCCGCATTGCCGCCATATCCCGCCCCCGCCAGCCGTCACGCCGTGATGGCCGCACCAGGGCGCGGGCAGCGCAAGGCGCTGCGGCCCTGCCCGTGCCGGTGACCCCTGCGCGCCGCCGCACCGCCTCCGGGCCCGCGGCGCCGCAAAGCGCCGCCTTCGCTGCCCAGCTTGCCGCCGGTCCGCCGCGCCGCGGCCTGCGCGCCGAGCCTGCCGAACAGGCGCGGATCCTGTCCCTCTATGCGCACATGCAAGGTATTCGGCGCAGCACCGAAGCGCGCCTGAAAATGACGGCCTGAGCCCGTCTGCTGCGACCCGGAGTCGCATTGCCCTGGTGCAAGAACACACCATCTGAGACACGAGTCCTTGCCTTGGGCTTCAGCCAGGGAGTGTCAGATGACAGACTTTGCATCCCAGCGCGCCGCCATGGTCCAGCACCAGATTTACGCCCGCGGCGTGCGCAGCAAGGCGGTGCTGGACGCCTTCGCCACGGTGCCGCGCGAAGACTTCGTGCCCGAAGAGCTGCGCCAGCTGGCCTATGCGGACCGGCCGCTGCCGATCGGCGCGGGCCAGACCATTTCCCAGCCCTATATCGTCGCCTTCATGGTCGAGGCGCTGGATCTGAAAAAAGGCGCGAAGGTGCTCGAGGTCGGCGCCGGATCCGGCTATGCCGCCGCGATCCTGGCGCAGATTGCCGGCGAGGTGTATGCGCTTGAGCGCATTGAAAGCCTGGCCGAACAGGCCAGGCGCAACCTTGCCCGGGCCGGCATCACCAATGTGCATATCCGCCATGCCGACGGCACAAGGGGCTGGGCCAGCGAAGCGCCCTTTGATGCCATCCTGGTTTCGGCCGGGGCGCCGCATGTGCCCGAGGACCTGCTGCAGCAGCTTGCCATTGGCGGGCGCATGGTGGTGCCCGTCGGCGCCAGCCAGCGCGCCCAGGAACTGGTGCGCGTCACCCGCACCGGCGAGGACAGCTATGACACCCAGGAGCTGGCCGATGTGCGCTTTGTGCCCCTGATCGGGAAAAACGGCTGGGAGGAAGATGAAGAGGCGCCGCAAAGCGCGCCAAGGGTGGTGCGCAAGAGCCCCCCTGGCGATGAAACCCTGCCCTCGCTGATCAGCCGCCAGGGCAGCAGCTTCGAGCGCATCGAGGATGCCAGCCTCGATGCCATGCTGGAGCGCATTGGCGATGCCCGCGTGGTGCTGATCGGCGAGGCCAGCCATGGCACATCAGAGTTCTACCGCATGCGCGCACGCATCACCCAGGCCCTGATCGAACGCAAGGGGTTCAACTTCATTGGCCTGGAAGGCGACTGGCCCGATGTCATGCACATCAACCATTATGTGCACCATCACGACGCGCCGCAAACCGAATGGACCGCGTTTACCCGCTTTCCCACCTGGATGTGGCGCAATGAAGAGGTGCGCGCCTTCGTGCAGTGGCTGCATGACTACAATGACGCCCGGCCGGATGCGAACAAGGTCTCCATGTACGGGCTGGACCTCTACAGCCTGTTTTCCTCAGCCGCGGCAGTGATTGACTATCTGAAATCCGTTGACCCGGACCTGGCGGAGATTGCCAGGCAGCGCTATGGCTGCCTGACCCCCTGGGAAGCGGACCCGGCGGCCTATGGCCACGCGGCGCTCACCGGCGCCTACAAGAGCTGTGAGGATGACGTTGTCGCCATGCTCACCGCCATGCTCAAGGCGCAGCGCGAAAACGCCAGGCTTCAGGGCGAGCCCTATATGGATGCGGTGCAGAACGCCCGTGTCGTCGCCAATGCCGAACGCTATTACCGGATCATGTATTATGGCTCGCGGGCCTCGTGGAATCTGCGCGACAGCCACATGTTCGATACCCTCAAGGCGATGATGACCTATCATGGCGCGGACTCCAGGGCGGTGATCTGGGCACACAACTCGCATATCGGCAATGCCCAGGCGACGGAGATGTCGGCGCGCGGCGAGTTCAATATCGGCCAGCTGTGCAAGGAACGCTTTGGCCATGACGCCTATGCCATCGGCTTTGGCACCGATCATGGCACGGTCGCGGCCGCCTCGGACTGGGATTCGCCCATGCAGATCAAGACGGTGCGCCCGGCGCATCCGCAAAGCCATGAATACCAGTTCCACCTGACCAACGCGCCGGGGCTGATCCTGCCGCTGCGCCAGATCCTGGAGCAGGACCCCGCAACACGGCTGCTGGAGCCGCGCCTGGAGCGGGCCATTGGCGTCATCTACCGGCCGCAAACCGAAATGGCGAGCCATTATTTCGAGGCGGTCCTGCCGCGCCAGTTTGATGACTATGTCTGGATTGATGAAACCCGCGCCGTAACACCGCTGGAAACCCGCGCGGCGCCGGGCCTGCCGGAAACCTGGCCCTTTGGCGTGTGACGGCTGGTGCTGGACGGCGCTGGCGTCATGACGCCAGTTCCGCAATCGCGCGCACGGCTTCGGCAAGCCCGCGCAGGCGCTGCACAGGATGCGGCCAGGCGCCGCGCACGACCAGCGTCTGGTCCGGCCGCAACTTGTAGCGCCCCGGCTCGCGGGTCATCAGCGCCACCAGGCCTTCCGGATTGGAAAACCGGGCGCCGCGAAAGCTGATCACCGCGCCCTTGGGTCCGGCATCGGCCTTTTCGATGCCCGCGCGCCTGCACAGGGCCTTGATCTGCATGATCTCGAGCAAATGCTTCGCCTCTTCGGGCAGCGGGCCGAAGCGGTCGATCAGTTCGGCGGCAAAGGCCTCGCGCTCATCCGTGCTGCCAGCGCTGGCCAGACGCCGGTACAGCTGCAGGCGCACATCCAGGTCCGGCACGTAGGACTCCGGAATGAGCACGGGAACGCCGGTGTTGATTTGCGGCGACCAGTCCTTGTCGTCCGCTGCCGCGCCGGTCTTCATTTCCGCAACCGCGTCTTCCAGCATGCTCTGGTAAAGCTCGACGCCAACATCGCGAATGTGCCCGGACTGCTCCTCGCCCAAAAGATTGCCGCCGCCGCGCAGGTCAAGATCATGGCTCGCTAGGGTGAAGCCCGCCCCCAGGGTGTCGAGGGCCGAAAGCACCTTCAGGCGCGCTTCGGCGGCCTTGGTGATGGCGCCGCGGGCCGGAACGGTCAGATAGGCATAGCCGCGCACCTTGGAGCGCCCGACGCGGCCGCGCAATTGGTAAAGCTGGGACAGGCCAAGCCGGTCGGCGCGATGCACGATCAGGGTGTTGGCAGAAGGAATGTCAAGGCCGGATTCGATGATGGTCGTGGACAGCAGCACGTCATAGCGGCCCTCGTAAAACGCCCCCATGATGTCTTCCAGCTCCCGCGGCGGCATTTGCCCGTGGGCGGTGATGAAACTGATCTCCGGGACCTGTTCGCGCAGGAAGTCCTCGATCTCGGCCAGGTCAAGAATGCGCGGCACCACGAAAAAGCTCTGGCCGCCGCGAAAACGCTCGCGCAGCAGCGCCTCGCGCACCGTTACCGCATCGAAGGGGGCCACATAGGTGCGCACCGCCAGCCGGTCCACCGGCGGCGTCGCGATCAGGGACAGCTCGCGCATGCCGCTGAGCGCCATCTGCAAGGTGCGTGGAATCGGCGTCGCCGTCAGGGTCAGCACATGCACATCCTTGCGCAGGGCCTTCAGGCGCTCCTTGTGGCGCACGCCAAAGTGCTGCTCTTCATCAATGATGATCAGGCCAAGGTCGCGAAAGCGGA
>JALWUB010000005.1 GCA_026993275.1 Robiginitomaculum sp.
GTCTTAGCTGCGCCCGGCCATGGCGGCAAGCAGCGGGGCGCAGCTAAGACTGTGGCCGTCATGTCATTCGGGCGGAGCCGATGTTTAGTAAAATCCTGATTGCCAATCGCGGCGAAATTGCCGTGCGCATCATCCGGGCCTGCAACAAGATGGGGATCAGGAGTGTTGCGGTGTATTCCGATGCCGATGCCGGATCGCTGGCCGTGGACATGGCCGACGAGGCCGTGCGGCTGGGCCCGGCGCCTGCGGCGCAAAGCTATCTTGATGCGGACAAGATCATTGCCGCGGCCAGGGTCACGGGTGCGCAAGCGGTGCATCCCGGCTTTGGGTTTCTGGCAGAAAATGCTGATTTTGCACGGCAATTGCAAAGCGAAGGCATTGCCTTCATCGGCCCCAATATCAAGGCCATCGAGATCATGGGCGACAAGATCGCCTCGAAACAGTTTGCGCAAAAGGCGGGCGTCAATACCGTGCCGGGCCATATGGGCCTGATCGAGAGCGCAGACGAGGCGGTGGAGATTGCCCGCGCCGTCGGGTTTCCGGTGATGATCAAGGCCTCGGCGGGCGGCGGCGGCAAGGGCATGCGCATTGCCCGCGATGAAGACGAGGTGCGCGAGGGGTTTGTTGCCGCGCGCAATGAGGCGCGCACCGCCTTTGGCGACGAGCGCATTTTCATTGAGCGCTTCATCACCAGCCCGCGCCATATCGAGGTGCAGGTGCTGGGCGACCGCAATGGCCATCTGGTGCACCTGAACGAGCGCGAATGCTCGATACAGCGCCGCAACCAGAAAATCATCGAGGAGGCCCCCTCCCCCTTCATCACCGAAACCGTGCGCGCCGCCATGACGGCACAGGCGCTGGCGCTGGCCAGGGCAGTGCACTATGACAGCGCCGGCACGGTGGAGTTCATTGTCGATGAACAGCGCAATTTCTTCTTCCTGGAGATGAATACGCGCCTGCAGGTCGAGCATCCGGTCAGTGAAATGATTACCGGCGTCGATCTGGTCGAGCAAATGATCCGCGCCGCCGCCGGTGAAGACCTGAGCGTGCGCCAGGGCGATATCGGCATGAACGGGTGGGCCATGGAAGCGCGCATTTATGCCGAAGACCCGTATCGCAATTTCCTGCCCTCCATCGGCCGCCTGAGGCGGTTTGCCCCGCCGCCGCAATCCGATGCGGTGCGCCTCGACAGCGGTGTGCGCGCAGGCGACACGGTGTCGATTTTCTATGATCCCATGCTGGCCAAGCTGATCACCCATGGGCGCACGCGCAAACGCGCCATCGAAACCATGCAGATGGCGCTGGATCATTTTGACATTGCCGGTGTGCAATCCAACATTCCGTTTCTCAGCGCCGTGTTTGCGCAAAAGCGTTTCCGCGACGGCCGGCTCGACACAGGCTATATCGCCCAGGAATTCCCCAAGGGCTTTCACGGCGTCAGGCCCGGCGCCCGGGCACGGCGGCTGATGGTGGCGGCCGCAGCCTTCATGGACCTGCGCCAGCGCCAGCGCGCAGCGCAGATCAGCGGCCGCCTGACGCCGCCCGCCCCCCCGGCGCAAGAACGCGTTGTGTTGCTCGGGCGCGAGCCCTTTGCGATCCGCATCATCGCGCATGACGGCGGCGCGGAAATCCTGCTGGAGGACAAATGGCGCGATCTGCACAGCACCTGGACGCCGGGGCAGCATGTCTTTGAGGGGCGCCTTGATGGCAAGCCCTTTGCGCTGACCACGGACGCAAAAACCGAAGGCATGGTGTTGCGCTGGCGCGGCGCCGAGGTCCAGGCCATTGTCTGTTCGCCGCACATTGCCGCGCTGCATGCCCTGCTGCCGGAAAAACACCATGGCGCCAGCGACCAGCACATTCTCAGCCCGATGCCGGGCCGGGTGGTGCTGGTCGAGGTCAAGGAGGGACAGGAGGTCAAGGCGGGCGAACCGGTTCTGGTGATCGAGGCCATGAAAATGGAGAACATCATCCGCGCTGAACGCGATGGTGTGATTGGCCAGATTCATGTTGCCGCTGGCGACAGCGTCGCCGCCGACGCCATATTGGCCAGCTTCGACTAGAGCTCTAGAAAGCATCGATTGAAGCGCCGATTCACATCGGCGTGAAGGCTCCGATTTTTCTTGTTCCAGGCAGCCGTTCAGGCTATCAGAGCCTGTCTGGCAGCCACTGAAGTGGCTCAATCTCAACAGGGGAGAGACTGGGGTGGACTTCAAATCACTTTTGTTCAGCTTTCAAGGCCGCATTGGCCGGGGCCAGTTCTGGATCGGCACGCTGATCCTGCTGGCCTTTGGCATCATCATGTCCATTCTTATCAGCGCCCTTGGCGGCAGCATGATGACGAATCCGGGCGCAAGCCCCGGCATGGCCGCCATGGTCCTGTATCTGGTTTACATGGTCCTGGCGATCTGGATGGGCCTCGCCATCGGCGTCAAGCGCTGCCATGATCG
>JALWUB010000006.1 GCA_026993275.1 Robiginitomaculum sp.
GCTGGCCGAAAAGATCGTGCCGCATATCGAGATCTATTCCCAGCACCGCCGCGGCTCGCCCCGCCCCCTGCCGAAAATCGTGCCCGCCGAAGTGCGCGGCGAAGTCACCGCCATTGGCGCCGCGGCGATGACGTTCAAGACCTTCTTTTTTGGCTGAATCCCCGTTTTTGAAAAGCCGCTTTCCCGTTTTCCAAGGGATAGCGGCGCCCTTCCCTGGAACAGCGGTACTGTTTGAGACTCTGCAAAGGGCTTTCAGGGGGTGTCTGGGGCGCGCACAGGGGTTTGCCTTGCGGCCCTGAGGGTCTGCAAAGCCTTGTTCTGCCTTGATTCACAATCTCATTCGCGTGCGCCGAACTCTTTTCGAGAGTCCCACACAGACTGATTATCCGCCCCGGCGCCCTTGCGGGGATAGCCTGACTTTATCCCCGCAATTCATGGCTTCCTATGGCCCGAAATGGCTTATTGCTGGTCAGGACTGGCGCTTTTGTGTCCAAAACTGGCCTGCACATGGCCTGGCCCATGGCCCGCTTCTCACAAAAAACAGGACATGCAGGCCATCACCCAAGCCATGCGGCGGGACTCCCTCTCCCCGGTGGGGAGAGGGTGAGGGTGCCCGGGCTTGCAAGATTTGCTCGGTCCGGGGTTTCATTTTCAGCTTTAGGTGTGAGTTCTTCATCACGTTGTTCATTCGATCCACCTCTGAGACGCTGAAGTTTGCAACGACTGACGCTTATCAAGGAGGACCGAATGAACATGCACAAGAATGCCCGGCTCACACCGAAAGCTCGAGAGCTGTTGATTGCGCGGCTGGAGCGCGGGGAACACCCGGGCGACGTGGCCTGTGCCATGTCCATACCCGACCCTGCACGCCAAAAACCAATGGAAAGGCAGAGCGCTTCATCCAGTCTTCTCTGCGCGAATGGGCCCACGGGCGCGCCTATCAAACCTCAGAGCAGCGAAAGGCCGAACTGCCCCGCTGGCTGCATCATTACAATTGGCACCGCCCGCACGCCGGCATACAACGAAAACCACCCATCAGCCGATCAGGGCTGGATCTGAACACCCTCATGAGACTCCACAGCTAGCCAGTGCCATCCGCATGTGCAGCCCTGCCCGCAGACAAGGGCGGGGGCATGGCGGTTTGCCTGCCAAAAAATGCACACCTTACAGAAACGTCACTTGCAATGCCTGATATCGTTACGTTATCACATTCAAGCCGTGATCTGGCGGCATGCCTTCCCCAACCGCGCCCTACGAGGAGACCTGTCCATGGCTGTATCCCCTGCACCATCTGCGAGAAAGACAGCATTGAACACTGTGGCGGCGCTGGCCCTGGGCGTTTGCGCGCTGGCTGGCCGTGCTGCGGCGCAAGGCGCTGATGACAGCCAGAGCGAGGACCAGCCGATCCAGGAAGAGACGGTGGTGGTGACCGCCTCGGCGGTGGGCGCGCGCGCCGATGAGCTGTTGCAGGGCGTGACGGTGATGGGTGAAACGGATCTGGCCGAAAATGCCGCTGCGGGCCTTGGCGATGCCCTCGACGCCATGCCGGGCATTTCCACCACCGCCTTTGGCCCCGCCGCCAGCCGCCCGGTCATTCGCGGCCTGGGCGGCGACCGGGTGCGCATGCTGATCAACGGCATCGACATTCTCGATGCCTCGACCGCCAGCCCCGACCATGCGGTCAATGCCGAGCCGCTGGAGGCAACGCGCATCGAGGTGGTGCGCGGCCCTGCCGCCATCGTCTATGGCGGCAATGCCATTGGCGGTGTTGTCAATGTCATTGACGGGCGCATTCCGGAGGCCCCTCTGGACAAGCCGCTGGAAGGCCGCGCCGTCACGGGCCTCTCCTCGGTTGACAATGGCGATGTGGAAGCCGGGCGGGTGCGCGCCGGAACAGGGCATTTCGTGCTCAATGCCGAGGCGGTGCATCGCCATGGCGGCCTCGAGCACATTCCCGGCTTTGCCCTGACCCCGGCGTTGCAAGCGCTGGAGGGGCCGGGGCCGCGCAAGGTCCTGCCCAATTCGGACCTGACCTTCAAAAGCCGCGCCATTGGCGGCTCGTTTGTCGGCGGCTGGGGCTTTGCCGGGGCCTCGGTCAAGCGCTCCACCGCCAATTACGGCCTGCCCCAGGAAGAGACCGCGCGCATCGACATGGCCCAGACGCGCATTGATGCGCGCAGCCAGATTGCCTTGCCCTTCGCGGTGCTGGACCAGCTCAGCATCAATTTCGGCACCTCGGACTATCGCCATTTCGAGCTCGAAGATGGTGCCATTGGCACCCGTTTTGACAAGCAGGGCTGGGAGCTGCGCACCCGGGTGCGCCAGGCGGACCTGGGGGGCTGGACCGGATCATTCGGCATGGACGCCATGCACCAGACATTTTCGGCTCTTGGCGATGAATCGTTTCTGCCGCTGACCCGGACTCGCAATTATGGCGGTTTTGTCGCCGAGCGGCGCGATTTTGGCGGCTGGGGCCTGGAAGGCGGCTTTCGCGCCGAGACCCGGCAATTGAGCACAGCCGCTTATAATAAACGCAAGTTTACCGCGCTGAGCCAGTCCGCCGGCGTATTTGTGCGCCCGGGCAGCAAAGTGTTCCTGTCCGCCTCGCTGGCGCACACCCAGCGGGCGCCCACCGATATCGAGCTGTTTTCCGATGGCCCGCACCTGTCGGAAAGCGCCTTCGAGCGCGGCAATCCCGGTCTGAAAAAGGAAAGCGCCCTGTCACTGGAGGCGATTGCCCGCCTGCATGGCGGCGGCTGGGACAGCCATATCAACCTCTACCACACCCATTTTTCCGATTTCATCTTCCTCAACCCCACAGGCCAGATCGTCGATGGCTTGCCGGAATTTGTCTATCTGCAGAGCAATGCCAACTTCAGCGGCGCCGAACTGAGCGCCAGCCATGATCTGTGGGACAATGGCCGCATCGCCCTGCGCGGCGACGGGTCGCTGGAATATGTGCGCGCCAAGACCCCGCAATTTGGCAATCTGCCGCGCATTCCGCCGCTCGAGGCCAGCGGCGGGCTGAACCTCGAGACCGGGCGCGTGGACATGCGTGCAGAACTGGTGTGGACGGACAAGCAGACCAAAACCGCCGCCTTCGAGACCCGCACCAAGGGCTCGACGGTGATCAATCTGAGCACCACGGTGCGGCCGCTGGCCGGTCGTGACGGCGTCCGCCTGGTGTTCAAGGCGAACAATCTGACCAATGCCACCCACCGCACCCATGCCTCCTTTCTCAAGGACCGGGTGCCGGCGGCGGGGCGCAATTTCAGCGCCCGGCTGATCGTGGATTTCTGAGCCCGTCCGCTGCCCCCACACAGGTGCGACAATAGCGCGCGCGGCAACCTGTCCTCTCTCAACCACAGGCCAGGTGCGCTAATAAGGCGCCAACAGAGTGAACCGGCCGGGGCCGTCCCGGCTGGCTGTTTAGATGAGGGGATGAGCGATGAAACTTTCAAGAATCGCTGCGGCAGCACTGGCCGCAACCTTTTTGAGCACCGGCGTGGCGCTGGCCGCAGACCAGGGCCCATGGCAGGTGCGTTTTCGCGCTGTCGCGGTTGATCCGCACGACAGCGCCAAAATCACGCCCATTGGCGGCAACACCCACCACTCCACGTCACTGATCCCGGAAATGGACATTTCCTATTTCTTCAATGACAACATTTCCACTGAACTGGTGCTGGGCGTGTCCAACCACAGCGGCAAGGCCATCAACACGGCGCTGGGCACGGTCGATCTGGGCGATGTCTGGCTGCTGCCGCCAACCCTGACGCTGCAATATCACTTTGCCCCCGATGCCGTGATCAACCCCTATCTGGGCGCCGGCGTGAACTACACCATCTTCTTCAGCGAAGACCTGCCCGCGGGCTCGCCGCTGCTCAGCATCGATCATGGCGACAGCTTCGGCCCGGCGCTGCAGGCCGGTGTGGACATCAAGCTCAACGACCCGTGGTTCCTGAACCTGGATGTCAAGAAGGTGTTCATGAACACCAAGGCGACCATGGATGCCGGGGCGCTGGGCATCGTCAAGGCCAGTGTCGATCTGGACCCGTGGCTGTTTGGCGTCGGTTTCGGCCGCCGCTTCTGAGCCAGAGCCTTGCATGCAGACATCTGGACCGGCCTGCGCGAAGCAGGCCGGTCTAACTGCATGTTCGCAGTTGGCAGGGCGGGCCCGATCCGTTAAGACCCCCGCTGAACAGCCACAGTTGCACAGGGAAACACCATGGCGGAGACCAGCACCGGAACCGTAGAGACCACCGGCAACATGCTTTTTTACAAACAGCCTGAGCCCCTGAATCCAGAGGTGCATGGCAAGCTTGGCGTGACCGCCGACCGCGAGCACCCCTTCCTGTTTGCCAAGGACACCCAGCTGGTGCCGATCACGGTTTCCGAATTCGTGCTTGCGGCCCTGAGCTATCCCATCGTCTTTGCCGGGACCGAGCGCACCCCGGCCGTGGTCATGGGCCTGCAACAGAACCACAACGCCTTTGTCGACGCCGAAGGCAAAATGCCGGACGGCATCTATCTGCCCGGCTTCATCCGCCGCTATCCGTTCATTCCCGCGACCAATAACGGCGATGCGCAAAACCTGATGGTGTGCATCGACCGTGCCGCGCCGTTCATCAGCGAAAACCCGGAAGAGCCGTTTTTCGTCGATGGCAAGCCGTCGGATTTTACCAACCGCGCCATCGAGTTTATCCAGGCCTATGAAGCCGAGGCTCAGGGCACACGCAATTTCATCAAGGTGATGGAAGAACTGGACCTGTTTGACACCCAGGACGCCACCATTCCGCAAACCAGCGAAGACGGCAAAACCGTGACGCAACAGAAGATTGGCGAATTCGTCGGCCTGTCCGCCGCCAAGCTTAACCTGCTGCCCGCCGAAAAGCTGGCGGAATTGCGCGACAATGGCGGCCTGCAGGCGATTTATGCGCAGTTCATGTCCCAGGCCAACTGGCCGCGCCTGGTTGCCCAGGAAATGAAGAATCCCGCCCCCGGTGCCGCCACAGCCGGGCAGGCCTGAGGCCGGGCAAAGGCCGAAGACAATCCCTTTCGTGTCACCCCGGAAATGTCATGAGACATTATCCGGGGGCCATGGCGGCGTGCTGCTGCCCGATGGGTCCCGGACAAAACTTCGTTTTTCCGGGATGACACGGGAGTACCGGAATGGAACCCGGTTTTTTCGCAAACGCCTTAAACCGGTTTTTTCGCCACCATCATGTAATTGACGGAAGTGTCGCGGCTGAGCCGCCACTGGCCGCCAAGCGGGTTGTAGCTGACCCCCACCGGCGCCTCGACCCGCAGGCCCGCCTCCTGCAAGGGATCGCGGATTTCATCGGGCCGCACCAGCTTGTCATACTCATGGGTGCCGCGCGGCAGCCAGCGCAACACCCGTTCGGCCATGGAGATCGCCAGCAGCCGCGCCTTGGGGGTGCGGTTGATGGTGGCGACGATCATCAGCCCGCCGGGGCGCAGCAATTGCGCGCAAGCGCGCAGAAACTGCGCCGGATCGGCGGTGTGCTCGATCACCTCCATGTTCAGGATCACATCATAGCGGCCCGCCTCCTGCGGCAGCAGGTTTTCCGCCGCGCCATGGCGATAGTCTATGGCCAGGCCCTGCTCCTGCGCATGCACGCTGGCGGTCTTGATGTTGGCGGCAGACGCATCCACGGCCGTCACCGCCGCGCCCAGCCGGGCCATGGGCTCGCTCAAAAGACCGCCGCCACAGCCAATGTCCAAGAGCGTCAGTCCCTCAAAGGGGCGCCGCGCCGTCTCGTCCAGGTCAAAATGCCCGCCCACCGTGTCGCGGATGAAGCGCAGCCGCAGCGGGTTGAACTGGTGCAGCGGGCGGAACTTGCCATGCGGGTCCCACCATTGCGCCGCCAGGGCACTGAACTTGGCCACTTCGTCTGCATCAATGCTGGTGGCGGCGGGGGCGGATGAGGATGACGTCTGAGCCATGGACTGGACCTTTTTCGCAAGGCCTTCTACCTACACCCCCAGGGCGCGGAGCAACAGGGTGCAGATGACACGTCTGGTGATGAAATTTGGCGGCACGGCCAGTGCCGGGCCGGAGCGGCTGGATGCCTGCGCGGCGCTGATTGCCGCCCGCCAGCGCGAAGGCGCCGCCCTGGCCGTGGTTGTCTCTGCCGCCGCCGGCATGACAGACAGCCTTGCCGCCGAAGTGGCCAGAGCCGACCCGCACGGGCAATGGCCGGACGAAGGCGATGCGGTGCTTGCCGCGGGCGAGCAGGTCAATGCCGCGCTGCTGGCCATGGCGCTGCGCCGCCGGGGCCTGAAGGCGCGTTCGCTGAGCGGCTGGCAGGCGGGGATTCTGACGGACGGGCGCCATGGCCAGGCCAGAATCACACACATCGAGGCAGACCGCCTCGGCGCCCTCATCGATGGCGGCACCATCGCCGTCGTCACCGGCTTTCAGGGCCTGGGGCCGGATGGCCGCATCACCACTTTGGGCCGTGGCGGATCGGATCTGAGTGCCGTGGCGCTGGCGGTGGCGTTGAACGCAGAGGCCTGCGAGATCTGCACCGATGTCAGCGGCATTCTGAGCGCGGATCCGAAACTGGTGCCCGGCGCCGGGCTGATCACACGGCTCAGCTATGAGGAAATGCTGGAAATGGCGTCCCAGGGCGCCAAGGTCATGCAGGGCCGCGCGGTGGAACTGGCGATGGCCGAACAGGTCGCCCTGCGCATCCGTTCGGCCTTTGACGGGCCGGAGGAGGAAGACCGGCACACTTTGGTCAACCATTCCGCCGGGCTGGAGCGCGCCGTGGTGCGCGCCATCAGCTACAGCCGCAACGAAGCCCGCATCATGGTGCGGGACATGCCGTCGGGTCCCGGCGCGCTGCGCACCATGTTCGCGGCCCTTGCCCAGGCCGGGATCCAGATCGACCTGATCGTGCAAAGCCCGTCGGCGCAACAGGGCAAGAGCACGCTGGTGTTTTCCCTGCGCCGCGCCGATGCCGCCAAAGCCTTGGACCTTTTGTCCGATCCCTGTCATAATCAGGGTCCATGCCAGGTGCAGCTTGATGAGGAGATGGCCAAGGTTTCGGTTATCGGCATCGGGCTGCGGTCACAAACTGCAATGGCGCACACCATGTTCACAGCCCTCGCAGAACAGTCCATCGCCATTGGCGCCGTCGCCACCTCGGAAACCCGCATCAGCGCGTTGATTCCCAACCAGGATGTCGAGGTGGCGGTGCGGGCCCTGCACAGCGCCTTCGGGCTGGACCGGGCCTGACCTTGAACGCCCTGTCCCAGCCCGGCGGCCACAGCCAGTTGCTGCGCCAGATCCGCTCCATCATGGCATCGGAGGATCTGGCGCAAAAGCGCCTCGATGGCCTGGTTGAGTCCATTGCCCGCAACCTGCATGCCCAGGTGTGCTCGCTGTATTTGCGCCATAGCGACAACAGCATGGAATTGTGGGCCACCCATGGCCTTGCGGCCAGCGCCGTGCACGTCACCCGGCTGGAGGCCGGCGAAGGCCTGGTCGGCGAGGTCGTGCGCACGTCGCGGCCGCTCAACCTTGATGACGCGCCGGTGCACCCGGCCTTTTCATTTCACCCGGAAACCGGCGAGGATCCGTTTCATGCCTTTCTCGGCGTGCCGGTCTTGCGCGGCGGCCGGCTTTTGGGGGTGCTGGCCATCCAGAACCGCGAAAGCCGCCATTACAGCGATGATGATGTCGAGGCACTGCAGAATGTCGCCATGGTGCTGGCCGAAATCGTTGCCTCCGGCGACCTGCTCAGCGCCAGCGAGCTTGAATCCGTCGCCTTGCGGCCAAGCCGGACCGAAACCCTTGCCGGGCGGCGCATCTCCGACGGGCTGGCGCTGGGCCAGGCGGTGCTGCATGACCCGGCGCGGCTGCGCACGGCGCTGATTGCCGAAGACCCGGAAACCGAAAAACGGCGCCTGCAGGATGCCATCAAGGCGCTGCGCGCTTCGGTGGATGCGCTGTATCAGGGCAAGGGCAACCGCCTGGGCGGGCCGTCCCGCGAAGTGCTGGAAGCCTATCGCATGTTCGCCAATGACCAGGCCTGGCTTGACCGCCTGTGCGAAGCCGCGGGCTCGGGGCTCAGCGCCGAGGCCGCGGTGGAGCGGGTGCGCGGCGAACACCGGGCCCGGCTGCTGACCGCCCGCTCGCCCTATCTGCGCGAGCGCCTGCATGACCTGGAGGACCTGGCCAACCGCCTGCTGCGGCATTTGGGGGCCGTCGATGAACTCGCCGATCTGCCGGAAAACGCGGTGCTGGTGGCGCGCAATATCGGCCCGGCGGAATTGCTGGAGCTGGACCGTTCGCGCCTCAAGGGTCTGGTGCTGGAAGAAGGCTCGCCGACCTCGCATGCCGCCATTGTGGCGCGGGCGCTGCGGTTGCCCGTGGTTGGCCATCTGACCGGCCTGCTGGACCGGGTCAGTGCTGGCGACACCATTTTCGTGGACGGGCAAATGGGCGAAGTCACCCTGCGGCCCGAGCCGGATGCCGAAATGGACATGCGCGCCCGCATCACCGAACGCCGCCTGCGCCGCGCCGCCTATGCGCGCCTGCGCGACAAGCCGGCGCGCACCCTGGATGGTCAGCGCATCACCCTGAGCATGAATGCGGGCCTGCGCGTTGACCTGCCACAGCTTGACGAAAGCGGCGCCGAGGGCATCGGCCTGTTCCGCACCGAGTTCCAGTTCCTGCTGGCCGAGCATTTGCCGCATCAGAACGAGCAGGTGCAGCTTTACCGGGCCGTGCTCGATGCCGCCGGGGACCGGCCGGTGGTGTTCCGCACCCTGGATCTGGGCGGCGACAAGCTGTTGCCCTATGTGGCGCACGAGCGCGAAGGCAATCCGGCCATGGGCTGGCGCGCCATGCGCATGGCGCTGGACCGGCCGGGGCTGTTGCGCTACCAGCTGCGCGCCCTGATCGAGGCCACCGGCGGGGGTGTGCTCAACATCATGTTTCCGCTGATCACCACGGTGGACGAATTCCGCGCCGCGCGCGCCTTGCTGGATGCGGAAATCCGCCGCATGGCCCGCTTCGGCCATGCGGTGCCCGCGCATGTGAATGCCGGCGCGATGATCGAAACCCCGGCCATTGTCTGGCAGCTTGAGGAATTGCTGCGCGAGGCCGCGTTCATTTCCGTTGGCGCCAATGACCTGATGCAATACTTTTTCGCGGCGGACCGGGAAAATCCCAAGGTGGCCGAGCGCTATGACATTCTCAATCCGGGCGCACTGCGCATGCTCGGACACATTGCCAGGCTCAGCCGCAAGACCGGCCGGCCGGCCTCCATTTGCGGGGAAATCGCCGGGCAATGCGCCGAGGCCGCCGTGCTCATCGCCCTGGGCTTTGACGCCCTCTCGGTGCCGCCTGCGGCCATCGGGCCGGTCAAGCGCATGGTGCTGGCCCTGAACCGCAAGGATCTGGCCCGGAAACTCACCCGGTGGATGCGGCAACCGCAAATCCCGGTGCGCGAAAACCTGATGGCCTATGCACGCCAAAAGGGATTGCCCCTGTGAAAAACCAGAATTAACTAAACATATTCAGCGAATTCTCTTGATCTTGTGGACAAGATGGGTTTTCATGTTGCCTGCGACATAAAAGTCACGCCCGGAGAATCGGAATTGGGCCTTCTGATTCGGGTTTGGGTGCAAAGGGGGATGCCATGGACGCGTCTGCGCTGGCGTTACAACAGGCAGAGCCATGCAGCTCTGAACACACTCTTGAAAACAGCGTTGGCATGCAGCTGCAACAGGCGCGGTTGCGGACGGGCGCGGACCTGAA
>JALWUB010000007.1 GCA_026993275.1 Robiginitomaculum sp.
CCAGCACGGCCAGAAGCTCTGCGGCGGCTCGCGCAAGAGCGCGCGCACCGGCATCTCCCGCACAGGCCCGTCCGCCCGGGCCTGGTCATAGGCAGCACGCTTGGCTTCGCCGCGCAAGACCAGCACGCCCAGCCGTGCGCCAGCCAGGACGCGCCGTGTCAGCGTCAGGCGCTGGCGGAATGCCCCGGCGACGGAGCCTTCGGGGGCCAGCACCGGCACACACAGGGGCGATGCCGCATCCAGTGCCGCATCCAGCCCCTGGGCGCCGGGAAACCAGGAGGCGGTATGGCCATCCACACCCATGCCCAGGACCGCGGCATCAAGGGGCAGGGGCACATGCTGCAGGGATTTTGCGCACGCCTGCGCCGCCGTCTGGGCCTCCAGGCCTGCCTTTGCCATGCCCTGAAACTGCGCCGCCGCGGCCGCGTTTTGCAACAGGCTTTCGCGGATCAGCCGCTCATTGGAGGCCTCATGCGATGGCGGCACCAGGCGCTCATCGGCCAGGATGATATGCACCCTGGCCCAGTCCAGCGCGGCCCGGGAAAGGCATTGATAAAGCCCGCGCGGGCTGGAGCCGCCGCTGACGGCAAGGCTGGCCGCACCCCTTTGCGCCAGCGCCAGCGCCAGCTGATTGGCGATCAGGCCAGCCAGCAGCGCATCCATTTGCGCGCCATCGGCAAAACGGACCAGACCTGGCGGTTTATGGCTCCTGACCCTAGAGACCATCAAACCATTCCCGCCCGTCCCGGTCGATCAGCATGGCCCCGGCAATCGGCCCGTCCGTGCCCGCCGGGTAAAGCTGGCAGGCCATTTCATCCGTGCGCCAGGCCTGCAGGATGCCGTCGATCCAGGCCCAGGCCGCCTCGACCTCGTCGCGGCGCATGAACAGGCCCAGATCATTGCGCACCACGCCCATCAGCACCCGCTCATAGGCGTCGGGATAGCCGGCGCAGAAGGTGTCGGCATAGCTCAGATTGAGGGGCACATAGCGCAGCCGCATGCCCCCGGGGCCAGGGTCCTTGGTCATCAGCAACAGCTTGACACCCTCGTCCGGCTGCAGGCGGATGACCAGCCGCGCCGGGTGCAAATGCCCCGCTTCCGGCGGCGTCAGGGCATGGGCAACACGCTTGAACTGGATGACGATTTCCGAGCGCCGCCGCGCCATGCGCTTGCCGGTGCGCACATAGAAGGGCACGCCGGACCAGCGCCAGTTGTCGATAAAGACCTTCAACGCTGTATAGGTTTCGGTATCGGAGGGGTGGCCAAGCTCCTCGACATAGCCCGGCACCGCCTTGCCATCGATGGCGCCCGGGCCATACTGGCCGCGCACGCTCAGGCTGGCGGCATTGCCGGGGCTGACCGGGCGCAGCGCCCGCAGCACCTTGATCTTTTCATCGCGTATGGTGTCGGCGCCAAAATCATTGGGCGGCTCCATGGCCACCAGGCACAGAAGCTGCAGGATGTGGTTCTGCACCATGTCGCGCAGCGCCCCGGAGGTGTCGTAATAGCTGGCGCGGTTGCCGGCGCCGACGCTTTCGGCCACGGTGATCTGCACATGATCGACCACATTGGCATTCCACAAGGGTTCGAAAATGGAATTGGTGAAGCGCAGGATCAGCAGATTCTGCACCGTTTCCTTGCCCAGATAATGGTCGATGCGAAAAATCGCGCGCTCGGGAAACACCTGGCCGACCGCATCATTGATGGCGCGCGCCGAGGCGAGGTCATGGCCTATGGGTTTTTCCAGCACCAGCCGGGCATTTTTCGTGTTCAGGCCGTGGCGGCCGATATTGGCCGTGACCGCGCCGTAAATGCCTGGCGGCAGCGCCAGGTAGAACACCCGGATCTTGTCCTCATCGCCCGCCAGCAGGTCTTCGAGACAGGACCAGTCGGCATCCGCGCTGACCACGTCAAGCTGGCAATAGTGCAAGAGCGCGGCAAACGCATCCCATTCCGCGTCCGCCAGCTTTTCGTCCGGGAAAAACGCGCGGTAATGGTCCTTGACGGACTTGATGAAGCCGGCGCGGTCGAGCCTGGCGCGGGCAACGCCAATGATCTTGCACCCGGGCTGGATCTGCCCGTCGCGCCAGCGGTGGAACAGGGCAGGCAGCAGCTTGCGCATGGCCAGGTCGCCGGTGGCGCCGAACACGGCAATATCGAATGGCGCCACCGGCACCAGCCGGGACGCCTGATTCTGGTTTTCGACGCAGGCAATCGGGGTGTGCTGTGGGGTTCTGGTCATCCATCCGGCTCTTGAGGTGGCTCTGGCGCCGCTGTCACAAGACCCGGCGCAGGTGGTAACCATATCAGGATTTGCCCGTCTGGCGAGCGCAATGTGGCCTGTGCTTCCGCCATTTGCAGCTTTGACGGGGTGTCAATCGCCGCGGGGCAGGCACAGGGCCACCAGGGCGTCCGCCTCGTCTTCGCCCATCGGCATGCC
>JALWUB010000008.1 GCA_026993275.1 Robiginitomaculum sp.
CCCTGCCCGGCCCGGTCTGAATCATGCCCTTGCCGCCATGGCTGGCCAGCAGGATTGCAAGGAACAGCACCAGGCTGGCGGCCAGAAACAGGCGCACCGGGGCGATATAGGGCTGGCGGATGCCGGCCAGATAACGCCGCGTGACATGGCCCGGGCGCATCATCAGCGGAATCACGGTGCGCCAGATGCGCCCGTCAACGCCAAACAATCCTTCAAAGCCTTCGGCAAACAGCGTCCACAACGGCCGCCGCAGGCTGCGCGTGTCCTGGCCGCAGACATGGCAGAACGGGCCGCGCAGGGCGCTGTGGCAATGGGGGCAGACCCCGGGCGGCAGCGCACGGCGGCTGGCGCCGCCTCCGCCGGGGGCCGCGGCCATGGCGGCGGCGGTTTCAATGCCCGCGCCCAGTGCGCTATCAGCCAGATCCTGCGGCATTGCCCCCCACGCGTTGTTCCGGATTATCCGGCGTTGTCAGACTTGAAGCACAGATAGCGCGAACGGTGAATGTCCACAATATTGTCTTCCCAGCCGGTCACCCGCGGATTGACCAGCGCCTTGTTAACCAGATACCACATGGGAATGATCGGCATGTCATCAAGCATGACCTGCTCGGCATGGCGCATGATGGCAGCGCGCTTTTGCATGTCCAGTTCGTGATTGGACTGGTCCACCAGAGCGTCGAATTCGGGGTTGGAATAGCGCCCGTAATTCATCTGCTTGGTCTTGGTCAGCAACAGATAGAGAAAGTTCTGGGCGTCATTGTAGTCGGCAATCCAGCCGGCATCGCCGACCTCGAAATCGCCGGTGCGCAGATTGTCATAATGAATCTGGGTCTCCACACCGGTAATGGTGGGACGCACCCACGGAGCGATCTGGCTCCAGTCCGACTGCACTGCCGGGGCGACACGCGGATTGTCGCCGGTATTGCGGTAGGTGAACTCGAACTCCAGCGGATGATCCGGGCCAAACCCGGCTTCCATCAGCAATGCGCGCGCCTTGGCGCGGCGTTCGTCCAGAGACAGGCCGGCCCATTTGGCGCGCCCGCCCTTTGGATAGTTGTTGACCCCCGGCGGCACCAGGGAATAGGCGGGGATCTGGCCGGATTTCAGGATCTTGTCGGTCATGAAATCACGGTCCAGCGCCATCGCCAGAGCATTGCGCACGCGCGCATCGTCAAACGGCTTCCTGCGCGTGTTGAAGGCGTAATAGGTGGTGCCCAGATAGGGGTGGATGTGCACATAGCCCGGCAATTGCTTGTTCAGAAACTCCAGTTTCTGGCCCGGAAAGTCGTTATTGATGTCCAGCTTGCCTTCCCGCACCTGGCGCTCGGCGGTGTTGTTGTCAGTGATGGCGTAGTAATAGATGTCATCCAGGCAGACATCGGCAGCATCGTAAAAGGACGGGTTCTTGACGATGTGGACATAATCATTGCTGCGCCACTCGGTCAGCTTGAACGGGCCATTGACCTGAACATTCTCCGGCTTGATCCAGTCCTTGCCCTTCTCGCGAACCACATGGGCCGGCACCGGCATGGCGGTGTAATGGGTCAACAGGCCAAGAAAATACGGCGCCGGGTATTCCAGCTTGATCTCCAGGGTGTGCGGATCGATGGCGCGCACCCCCAGGGCCTCCGGCGGCAACTCGCCGCTATTGACCTTTTCAGCATTCTTGATGACGTATTGCAGGGATGCATATTGCGCCAGGGTGGCCGGATCGAGCAGGCGGCGGAAGGAATAGACAAAGTCATCCGCCGTGACCGGCACGCCGTCTGACCATTTGGCATCGCGCAATGTGAAGGTCCAGGTCAGGCCGTCCTCGGAGGTGGTCCAGCCTGTTGCCATGCCTGGCACCGGCTTGCCGGCAGCGTTCTCGGTCAGCAGGCCAATGAACATGTCGCCAATGATGTTGTTTTCCCAGGTGCCGCTGGCCAGTTGCGGATCAAGGGTCAGCGGCTCGGCCGAATTGCCGCGGTGCAAGGTGAGGGTCTTGCCCGCCTTGCCGCTTCCACTGCTGCCATTGTCATTGCCGCTGCCGCAGGCGCTGAGCGCCAGCATGGCTGCGGCCAACAGGCCGAAGAGAAGGTGTGAACGTTTCATGGCGTGTCTCCTGCAATGATGCCCATGGCATGCTTTGCGTGCGATTCTTGTCAAGGACGTTAACATAATGCGCCCGGGCAATCGACATAAAGGCCGGATTGGCTAAACTTGGCGTAAATTTTGAACAGGAATATGAATGATGAGGCAGATCTTGACACACCCCCCCTTGCCCGCGGCCTGCGCGGCGCTGGCCCTGATCTTTGCGAGCGCCCCGGCCCGCGCCGCCGGCGCGGCGGATGACCCGCTGGCGCCCTTGCGGCATTGCCGCCAGCTTACGGATGTAGCAGCCAAGGCGGCCTGTTATGACCAGGCCATGGACAGGCTGGAAGCGGACCGGGCGGCGC
>JALWUB010000009.1 GCA_026993275.1 Robiginitomaculum sp.
CATCCGCCGGGCGCGCCATGGTGCGGATGGCGCCGACATCAGAGCCCGCCTGCGGCTCGGTCAGATTCATGCTGGCCGACCATTCGCCGCTCATCAATCTTGGCAGATAGAGCGCCTTTTGCTCGTCTGTCCCCGCCCGGGTGAGCACTTCGAGCGCCCCCATGGTCAGCATTGGCCCGAGCCCGAAGGCCATGTTGGCCGATTGCAGCATTTCCATGAAGGCCACGCCGAGCGCATTGGGCAGGCCCATGCCGCCATCCTTTTCGGCAAAGGACAGCCCCTGCCAGCCGCCTTCGACGAAGCGGGCATAGGCCTCCTTGAAACCCGGCGCGGTGGTCACCTCGCCGTCTTTCAGCTTCGCTCCAAACTGGTCGCCCGTGCGGTTCAGCGGCGCCAGCACCCCGGCGCAGAACTTGCCCGCCTCCTCAAGGATGGCCTGGGTCAGGTCCGGGCCAAGCTCGGCAAAGGCGCCGCTCTTCTTGAGGCTGTAAAGCCCCAGCACGTCTTCGAGGATGAAGCGCATTTCGCGCACCGGTGCGGTATAACTCATGGTCAGGCTCCTTGTCGCCACAACCCTAATCGGCGCGCCGGAAATGGAAAAGCCAAAAGCTTGGCAAAGCTGCGCAAATATGGCTCTTTGCGCGCATGAGCGATCCGGATCACAGCCTGTTCACCCCGCATGTGCGCTGGTGCCTGCACCGCGCCTTCATCACCATGCTCATCGTCGGCCCCATCCTGACCCTGATCAATCAGTGGGAGCATGTGCGCAGCCTTGATTTCAACTGGTGGAAGGTGGCGCTGACCTTCATCGTTCCGTTTGCGGTGTCCCTGAGCGGCTCATTGCCAAGACGGCATCCGGACCCGGGGGCTTAGAGGGCTTATGCGCATTGCCTATCTGATGTCTGCCGGCTTGCTGCCTGGCGCGCCGGGGCGCGGCGCCGATGGCCGCGAGCATGATCTGCAGCTGGCCGCCCTGCAACAGGCCGGGCGGGTGCACGGCGTGGACTTTGCGCCAGTGGTCTGGAACGCTCCGGGCACGCCCTGGCAAGACCATGACGCGGCCCTGGTGGGCACCGCCTGGGATTATGCGCAGAACCGCGAGGCCTTTTTCGAGACCCTGGCGCATCTCGATGCCCGCCTGCCGCTCTTCAATCCGCTTGCCCTGATGCGCTGGAATGCCGACAAGGGCTATCTGCGCGCGCTGGCGCAAAAAGGCGTGCCCTCCATCCCCGCCGTCTGGGCAGAGCGCGCCGATGCCGCCGCCATCTCCCGCGCCTTCGAGACGCTGGGCGCTGATGATCTGGTCATCAAGCCGCGTGTTGGTGCGGGCGCCTGGCGGCAGGCCCGCCTGCACCGCGGCGCCCCCCTGCCCGCGCCGGATGCCCTGCCGCCGGGCCCCTGTCTTATGCAGCCGTTTCTGCCTTCCTTGCCCCGGTATGGCGAGGTTTCACTGCTCTATTATGATGGCCGTTACAGCCATGCGGCGCGCAAGATCCCGCGCCCGGGCGATTACCGGGTGCAGTCCTCCTATGGCGCGCATGAAATCAGCCACAGCCCTGATGCCCGCGAACGCGCCTGCGCCCGGGCGGTCATGGCGGCACTGCCGCAAATGCCGTTTTATGCGCGCATCGACCTGGTGCGCGATGCGCAAGACCGCCCGGTGGTGATGGAGGTGGAACTGATCGAGCCCTATCATTATCCCGAACAGGGCCCGCAATTTGCCAGCATGCTGGTGCAGGGCCTGCTTTCGCGCCTGCAGGGCCGTTCCCAAGTCCCAAGGAGTTAGACAATGGAAAAATATCTGGCCATTTTTGCCGCGGTGTTCCTGGCCGAGCTTGGCGACAAGACCCAGATCGCCACCCTCGCCTTTGCCGCAAAGGAAGACACCCGCGCCTGGCCGGTGTTTGCTGCCTCCGCCGCCGCCCTGGTGCTGTCCAGTGCGCTTGCCGTGCTTTTGGGGCAGGGCGCGCAAGGCTGGCTGTCCAGACTGCCGCTGTCACTCATCGCCGGCGTGATCTTCATCGTCCTCGGCCTGGCCTCGATCTGGGACCATTTTGCCGTCTGACGGCATTTGCGCCTCTGCCAGTGCGGCATCTCGTGCCCAAAACCGGTTTCCCCGGTTCGCGAAGTGCTCTATCGTGGCACCAAGGCAAAACCCGGACAACAGGAGCACATCCATGAGCGAAAACGACATATGCGAAGGCTTTCCCCGCGGCGACTTGATGGCGGGCAAACGCGGCCTGATCATGGGCGTGGCCAACAAGAACTCCATCGCCTGGGGCATTGCCCGGCAGCTTTATGCACAGGGCGCCGAACTGGGCCTGACCTATCAGGGCGACGCGCTGAAGCGGCGCGTGCAGCCGCTGGCGGAAAGCGTGAATGCGAGCATTTTCACGCCCTGCGATGTCGCCGATGACGACAGTCTCGAC
>JALWUB010000010.1 GCA_026993275.1 Robiginitomaculum sp.
TCACGCGGCATTCCAATGACCGGATCATGCTCAATACCGAACTCAAGCTGGTCGGGGATGCCTTGCTGGACGAAAACGATGTCTGCCTGGAGGCAATTTCCTGGGAGGCCGGGAAAGCGTGCGATGCGGGCAGCATGGTTGCCGCCCTCAAACACTTCATTGAACTGACCCAGGGCTGGTCGAGCGAGTTTGACATCGATCCTGCAGGCGCCTGGGGCAAGAGGCTCGCCGGGCAACGGGCCCGCTGCGCCAGATTGTGGGATTCCTACATGAAGCGCATTGGCAAGATGATCGACCAGGTCATGCCGCGCAAGCGCGGCACGGCGACCGGCCGCAAGACCATGCCTGACCTCTCCAGGGTTATTGAGCCGCACGAAATTGCCCTGGCGGAAAACGCCATAAACCTGCTGCATGAAGTCCAGGGGTTTGCCTCCCAGGGCGGGTTCCAGTTCACCAAGGACAAAACGGTCCAGTTGCTGGAAAGCCGCCTTGAAGAGCAAAAAGACGATCTGCTGGCACTGTTCGGGCAAAAGGACGAAGCCGATCCCGACCGGGTCAGCGCGCATTTCTCTGTCCTCGTCAGCATGACCAGGGCGTTTCTTGGCGAAGAGGACGCCAATGTCCTGATGCGCCGGGGCGCCGTGGCGATGGCGGCCTAGGCCATGACCTCCGGCAAGGCAGACAGCCGTTATCTGGCATTTGCATTCTCGCATGCCGACTTGCTGCTGGAAATCGATCAAGCATGCACGATCACGTTTGCGCTGGGTGCCGGCCACCCCTTGTCGTTTGAGGATGCGGCCGCCATGACGGGCACATGCCTTTTGGATCTGCTCGCCCCCTGTGATGTGCAACTGGTGAAGTATCTGGCGGCCAATACCGAACAGGGGCAACGCTTCGGTCCCATCCAGGTCAGCGGCAAGGCACAGCAGGGTCCGAGGCCGATGATGCTCAGCGGCTGCCGCTTTCCTGACCGGGCCGGTGTTCTCAGTCTGACGGTATCCTTCACGGCCAGCACGGGGCCGGCATTGGTGACAGCACAGCGCGACGCCCATACAGGGCTGGTGGAGCGCCAGGATTTTGAAGACATCGCCGTTGAAGCCCTGCGCGCCGCACGCAAGACCGGCCAGGCCATCAAGCTCAGCCTGTTTTCCATTTCCGGCCAGGAGGCCTTTGCGTCAAGGGTGGACAGCGATGTGGCCGAGGCGTTTCTGGCCCAGGTCGGCGCCATATTGCGCGCCGAATCCTTCGGCGATGCGGCCGGTGTGCAAGGCGATGGCAAATATGCCATTCTTCACGACCAGAACGCGTCACTTGATGCCATTTCAGAGCGTATAGCCGATGCGTCCCGCTCGCTTGATCCCAGCGATGAAGGCATCAGCGTGCAAGGCGGATCGCTGGACATCGAACCCCATATGAACGCGAGAGACGCCGCCAGCGCCCTGGTTTTTGCCATAAACCAGTTTGCTGCCGACGAAACCGGCACATTCAAGCCCGACAATCTGAGCGGGTCGCTGGAAACGCTGATGAAGGAAACCGGCGCGAAAATGGCGCAGTTTCGCGCCGCCATAGCCCAACGCAAACTTGGCTTCATGATCCAGCCCATCGTTGATCTGAAGACCAAGGCTGTGCATCACCATGAAATGCTGGTGCGGTTTGACAAGGGAAAATCGCCTTTCGAGATGATCCGCTTTGCCGAGGAAACCGGCCTGGTGATGGAGCTTGACGGCATTATCCTCAAAAAGGCGATCACCTATCTTACGGACATGGACCCGGAACAGGGCACAAGCCTTGCCATCAATGTGTCCGGCCGTTCGCTGTCCTCCATGAAATTCATGGCCAATCTATACAGCGCCCTGACCAAGATCACCTTTCCCCGCTCCCGCTTGATGCTCGAAATTACCGAATCCTCCATTATCGAGGATCTGCAGAAGGCCAATGCGCTCATCCAGAAAATCAGAAAACTGGGCCATCATGTCTGCCTGGATGATTTTGGCGCCGGGGCGGCCTCCTTTCAGTATCTGCGCGCCCTGAGTGTTGATTACATCAAGATTGATGGCGCCTATATCCGCACAGCGCTCAAGCAAAAGCGCGAAGCGCTGATGCTCAAGGCCATTGCCAGCCTGGCCCGCGACTTGTCCATTCGCACCATAGCCGAAAGCATCGAGACCAGGGCGCAGAGCAAGATGCTGCTTGATCTGGGGATTGACCAGGGCCAGGGCTATCTGTTCGGCCGTCCCCAAGTCCTCGAAGAGCCTTGCGCCAACGGCAAGGCGGCATAGGGAGCCGGATATGAGCAAAGGGCTTGCCAATCTGAGCGTTCTGATCGTTGACGATAATGCGCACATGATCAATATCGTCAAAACCATCCTGCGCGGTTTCGGCATCAAGACCTTTTACGAGGCCACAGATGCGGCAGAAGCCTTTGATA
>JALWUB010000011.1 GCA_026993275.1 Robiginitomaculum sp.
GATAACAGGTGTGGGTGTGTTCAATGATGAGGTCCACCAGCGCCGCGCCGCCCAGATCCTCCGCCAGCTGCCAGCTTTGCGCCTTGGAGAGCGCCATCAGCGGCGTCTCGATGGCAAATGGCGCTTCCATGCCCAGCCGCAGCGCTTCGGCCATGGCCGCGAGGGTCTCGGCGCGGCAATCGGGATAGCCCGAATAGTCGGTTTCGCACATGCCGCCGACCAGGGTGAACAGGCCGCGGCGATAGCCCAGCGCCGCCGCGGCGGTGAAAAACGCCAGATTGCGCCCGGGCACGAAGGTGTCCGGCAGGCCGCTGTCATGAAAGGCAATCTCGCGCGCCGCCGTCAGGGACGAATCGGCCAGGGCACCAAAGCCGCGCAGATCCACCATGTGATCCGCGCCCAGATGTTGCGCCAGCTCCGGCAGGGCCCCGGGCAAGGCGCGCAGGAAATCACGGCGCACATCCAGTTCGACCCGGTGGCGCTGGCCATAGTCAAAGCCGATGGTCTCGACCCGGTCATAGCGCGCCAGCGCCCAGGCCAGGCAGGTGGCGCTGTCCTGGCCGCCGGAAAACAGCACCAGAGCGGCGGTTTTGCCCATTGTCAAAATCCTGTAAACACTGTTCACTCTTTTAGCATATGCTGCCTGACAGGGGGACATGCCATGGCTGCACTGGTGTACACAAGCTGGCCCGATGCCCGAAGCGCACAAGACGCGGCGCGCATTCTCGTGGACGAGCGCCTGGCCGCCTGTGTCAATATCGTGCCCGGCGTGTGCTCGGTCTATCGCTGGGAGGGGACGGTGCAGGAAGAAAATGAAGTGCTGATGTTTGTCAAGACGGCGCAGGCCCGGCTGGCGGCGCTGCGCGAAAAACTGCTGGCCCTGCATCCCTATGACCTGCCTGCCTTCAGCGTGCTGCAGATAGACGAAGCCGCCAGCCACGGCCCCTATCTCGACTGGCTGCGCCAGGAGAGTCAGCCATGAGCACGGATCAGGCGCCTGTCCATACGGCGGCCATCATCGGCGCGGGATTTTCCGGCATTGCCATGGGCATTGCGCTGAAAAGGGCGGGCATTGACAACTTCATCATCTTTGAAAAGTCCGGCGGCCTTGCCGGCACCTGGTGGGACAACACCTATCCCGGCGCCGGTTGCGATGTGCCCTCGCATCTTTACAGCTATTCCTTCGCGCCCAATCCGGACTGGAGCCTGGCCTATTCCCTGCAGGGCGAAATCAGGGACTATGTGGAGCAGACGGCGCGGCGCTTTGGCGTCTCCGGCCATGTGCGCCTGAACACCGCCATCACAGAGGCGCGTTTTGATGAGACCGCGCTCGTCTGGGTGCTGACAACGGCCGATGGCGAAACCTTCCAGGCCCGCCATGTGATCAGCGCCGCGGGGCCGCTGCGCGTGCCCAATATCCCGGCCATTCCCGGCATGGACGAATTTGCCGGGCCGGTGTTCCATTCGGCGCGCTGGCGCCATGATGTGGAGCTGGCGGGCAAGACCATCGCCATGATCGGCAGTGCCGCCAGCGCCGTGCAGATCGCCCCGGCGATTGCCGGCGAGGTGGGGCATTTGCACATTTTTCAGCGCACCCCGAATTACATCGTGCCGCGGCGCCAGAAGCGCTATAGCGCAGCGCAAAAGGCGCGCTGGCGGCGCTTTCCCGTTTTGCTGCGCCTGCGCCGCGCCTGGATGCGCATCAGCCGCGATGTGTTCAGCTTTCGCGCCTTTCGCAAGAACAGCCTGCTTTCGCGGCTGTTTGCCCGCAACGCTCTGCGCCATATGCGCGAAATCATCCACGACCCGGATTTGCGCAAAAAGCTGACCCCGGACTACCCGCTGGGCTGCAAGCGCATTCTGCTCTCGGATGACTACTATCAGACCCTGCTGCGCCCCAATGTCAGCCTCGTCACCGATGGCATTGAGCGCATCACCAGGGATGGCCTGCGCACCAGGGCCGGGCACAGCATTGATGCCGATGCCATCGTGCTGGCCACCGGCTTCGAGGCGACGAACTTCCTGGAGGGGCTGGATGTCTTCGGGCGCGGCGGGCAAAGCCTGCACGAGCGTTTCGAGACGCGCCTGAGCGCCTATCGCGGCGTCTCCTATCCGGGCTTTCCGAATTTCTACACCATACTGGGCCCCAATACCGGGCTTGGCCATTCCTCCATGATTCTCATCATCGAGGCCCAGGCGAATTATATCCGCCGCTGCGTGGAGCGCGCCGGCAAGGATGCGCTGGATGTGCGCGAAGAGGCCGAACGGCGCTATACCGAAGCCATCAACAAGGCCATGCAAAACATGGTCTGGGCCTCGAACTGCCAAAGCTGGTACAAGAGCAAGGACGGCGCCATCCCGACCCTGTGGCCGCATTCCACCGCCGCCTTTTCCCGGCTGATGGCACGGCCGGACTTTGGCGATTAC
>JALWUB010000012.1 GCA_026993275.1 Robiginitomaculum sp.
GCGCGGCCACGGCATTCTGAAAGGCAATCAGGGTTTGCACCGGCGCGCCGCCATGGATGCGCTCCGTGCCGGTCAGGTCGACAAAGGCCTCGTCAATGCTGAGCGGCTCGACCAGGGGCGACAGCTCTTGCATCATGGCGCGCAAGCGCTTGCCTTCGCGTGCATATCTGGCCATGTCCGGGGCGATGATGCGGGCCTGGGGGCACAGTGTGCGCGCCTGCTGCATGGGCATGGCCGAGTGCACGCCAAAGGCACGCGCCAGATAGCAGGCGGTGGCCACCACGCCGCGGCGCCCGGTTCCGCCAACGATCACCGGCACACCGGCCAGCTCCGGTTTGTCGCGTTTTTCAATGGCGGCATAAAAGGCGTCGCAATCAATGTGGGCAATGCCAAGCCGGGCGCCTTCGCTGTGCTCGACGAACCGCTTGCTACCGCATTGCGGGCACAGGTGCCCGCCGCCTACCGCCGCGGCGCAGGCGCGGCACCAGCGCTGCGCGGTCATGGCCTGTTCACAGCCAGGAGCAGCCTGCGGCCCGCCAGTTGTGCCCGGATCGTGTTCATGATATGTTCACTTTGCTCTGCTTTTGTCTGCGGGTCAAGGGTTGTTTAAGGTTATTGCGCTTTAATGCGGCCCAACGACAAGAATGATTCATACGGGTGGTGGGCGCGCGCGCCATGCTAAGGGCTATGCCAAAAAAGATACTTATTGTCGAAGACAACGAGCTGAACATGAAGCTGTTTCATGATCTTCTCGAGGCGCACGGGTATGAAACCCTGCAAACGCAAGAAGGTCTGAAAGCGCTTGAGATTGCCCGCAAGAACCGGCCTGATCTGATCCTGATGGACATTCAGCTGCCGGAGGTTTCGGGGCTTGAAATCACCAAATGGCTGAAAGCCGATGAGGAGTTGCGTTCCATTCCGGTCATTGCCGTGACGGCATTTGCCATGAAGGGCGATGAGGAGCGGATCCGCGAAGGCGGCTGCGAAGCCTATATTTCCAAGCCGATCACGGTCAGCACATTTCTGGAAACCATCAGAAAACATCTGGACTGAGGGGCGAAAGCGATGAGCGGCCGCATTCTCGTTGTTGATGATATTGAGCCCAATGTGCGCCTGCTCAAGGCCAAGCTGGAAGCCGAGTATTATGATGTTCTGACTGCCAGCAGCGGTTTCGAGGCGCTGGAGGTGGCCAACCGGGCCGTGCCGGACCTGATCCTGCTCGATGTGATGATGCCCAGAATGGACGGCTTCGAGACCTGCCAGAAGCTCAAGGATAACCCGCGCACCCGCCACATTCCGGTAATCATGGTGACGGCGCTGGACGGGCAGGATGAGCGGGTGCAGGGCTTGCGCGCCGGGGCCGATGACTTTCTGACCAAGCCGATTGACGATGTGGCGCTGTTTGCCCGGGTCAAGTCGCTCTTGCGGCTGAAAATCGTCATGGACGAATTGCGCCAGCGCGAAGCCAGCGGCCGGGCGCTGGGGGCCATAAGCGGCCCGGACCTGTATCAGGAATGCCGCGACGCCCCGGCCAACATCCTGATTCTCGAAGAAGACCAGCGCCAGGCCGAGCGCGTGGCGTGCAAGCTGGGCGATGCCTACACGGCAACGCTGGCGCTGGAGCCGCGCGAGGCGTCGGAACAGCTCAAGACTGGCGTATACGATCTGCTGATCGTCAATCTGACAGCCCGCCGGTTTGACGGCTTGCGCCTGTGCGCGCGCATCCGCTCCAACGAAAAGGACCGGCTGATGCCGATTCTGGCGATTGTCGATCCGGACAGCCGCGAGCGCATCGTCCGGGCGCTGGAGATCGGCGTCAATGACATCCTGATGCGCCCGGTCAATGCCAATGAGCTGGGCGCCCGGGTCAGCACCCAGTTGCGGCGCAAGCGCTATGCCGACACCCTGCGCCGCTCCCTCGACAACAGTTTTGAAATGTCGGTGACCGATCAGCTGACCGGCCTGCACAATCGCCGCTTCATGATGGCCCGCATCCAGGAGGCGCTCGCCCGCCTGGAGCGCGATGTGGAGCCGGCCGCGGTGATGATTGCCGATGTGGACCATTTCAAGCCGGTCAATGACCGCTGGGGCCATGATGCGGGCGACAGGGTCCTGTGTGAAATCGCCAGGCGCATGAAAGCCAATATGCGCGCCATCGACGTCGCCTGCCGCTATGGCGGCGAGGAGTTTGTCGTGGTCATGCCAGGCGCGGACCTCGAGGCTGCGCGCATGGCGGCGGAACGCCTGCGGGATGCCGTGGAGAGCGCTCCCTTCGCTCTTGGGGAGGGGCAGGGCGAGATCGCCATCACCATCAGTGCCGGGGTTGCGCAGATGCGCAAGGGGGACACGGCCGAACAGGTCCTGATCCGTGCCGACCGCGCATTGTATGAGGCCAAGCACACGGGCCGCAACCGGGTCTG
>JALWUB010000013.1:0-3972 GCA_026993275.1 Robiginitomaculum sp.
GTGCCGAGGCGCTGATCGCGGCTGGTGCCGACGTGGTGGTGATCGACACGGCCCATGGCCATTCGGCCTCGGTCCCGGCGCAGGTGGCGCGCATCCGCAAGATGAGCAACACCGCCCAGATCATTGCCGGCAATGTCGCCACCTATGATGCCACCCGCGCGCTCATTGATGCGGGCGCCGATGCGGTCAAGGTCGGCATTGGCCCGGGGTCCATCTGCACCACCCGCATGGTCGCCGGGGTTGGCGTGCCGCAGCTCACGGCGATTATCGATGCGGTGCGTGCCGCCAGGGATTCAGATACGCCCATTATCGCCGATGGCGGCATCAAGTATTCCGGCGACATGGCCAAGGCGCTGGCCGCCGGGGCCTCAGCGGTCATGGTCGGCTCGCTGCTGGCGGGCACGGACGAGACCCCGGGGGAGGTGTTTCTCTACAAGGGACGCTCCTACAAGGCCTATCGCGGCATGGGCTCGGTGGCGGCGATGAGCGCCGGCTCCGCCGACCGCTATTTCCAGAAGGAAGTCAAGGATTCCATGAAGCTGGTGCCCGAAGGCATTGAAGGGCAAACCCCATACAAGGGCCCGGCCGGCCCCATCCTGCACCAGCTTGCCGGCGGCCTGCGCGCCGCCATGGGCTATACCGGCGCCGCCAATTTGCGCGAATTCGCCAAGCGGGCGCAATTTGTCAAAATCACCGGCGCGGGCCTGCGCGAAAGCCATGTCCACGACGTCACCATGACCCGCGAAGCGCCCAATTATTCCGCCCCGGGCGGGTGAGGGTGTTGTCCTCTTCTGAAGGGAATGGCCGCGCGTGCGCTGTTATGGATACAGCATTATGGCAAGCCGGGGCTGGATGATGCGGACTTGCCGGACTATACCAGCGGCGCGCACCGGATTGCCGCCAGCGGATTGAGCCGCAGACACCAGCGCCAATCGGGATTGCTGACCGGGGCCACGGGCCGTGTTGGAGACGTGTGATGCGGGTGATGATTATCGGCACGGGCTATGTGGGCCTGGTTTCCGGTGCCTGTTTTGCCGATTTTGGCCATCAGGTGACCTGCGTCGATACCGATGGCGGCAAGATCAGCAAGCTCAGGCATGGCGAAATCCCGATTTTCGAACCGGGCCTTGGGCGTCTGGTCGAAAGCAATGCCAAGGCTGGGCGGCTGACTTTCGCCACCAGTCTTGACGAGGCGGGCGCCGATGCCGACGTGGTGCTGATTGCTGTCGGCACGCCATCGCGGCGCGGGGACGGTTTCGCCGATCTGGACTATGTCTATCAGGCTGCCAGGGACATTGCCGGAGCGATCAGGGGCTTCACGGTGGTTGTCAACAAATCGACCGTGCCGGTGGGCACGGGCGACGAGGTCGAGAGAATCATTCGCGAGCATAATGCGCAGGCCGACTTTGCCGTTGTCTCCAACCCGGAATTCTTGCGCGAGGGCGCGGCAATCGGCGACTTCAAGCGCCCGGACCGGGTTGTCATCGGCACCAATGACGACCGCGCCCGGGCGGTGATGAAAGAGTTGTACCGGCCGCTTTTTCTCAATGAAACCCCGATCGTCTTTACCTCGCGTCGCTCGTCTGAACTGATCAAATATGCGTCCAATGCATTTCTGGCCACCAAGATCAGCTTCATCAACGAAATGGCCGATTTGTGCGAAAAGACCGGCGCCGATGTGCAGGCCGTCTCCCGCGGCATCGGGCTGGACAAGAGAATCGGGCCAAAATTTCTGCATGCCGGGCCGGGCTATGGCGGCTCGTGCTTTCCCAAGGACACACTGGCACTGGTCAGGACGGCGCGCGAAGCCGGTGCGCCGGCCACCATTGTCGAAGCCGTGATTGCGGCCAATGATGCGCGCAAGAAGGCGATGGCCGGCAAGGTCATTGCCTCTTGCGGCGGCAGTGTGGCGGGCATGGTCATTGCCGTGCTGGGGGTGTCGTTCAAGCCCAATACCGACGACATGCGCGAAGCACCATCGCTGTCGATCATTCCTGCCCTGCAGCAAGACGGCGCCACCATCAGGGCCTATGATCCGCAGGCCATGGGCGAGGCCGAGCCGCTCCTGCCGGGCGTTGCCTGGTGCGAGGACCCCTATGACTGCGCCAGCGATGCCGACGTGCTGGTGATCATCACCGAATGGGACCAGTTCCGCGCGCTTGATTTTGCCAAGCTGAAGCAGTTGATGAAGGGGCGGGCGATCGTCGATTTTCGCAATATCTACACGCCCTCGGAAGTCGAGGCCGCGGGGTTCCGCTATACCGGGGTCGGCCGGGGTTAGCCAGGGTCTGAACCCAACTGGCTTGCCCATTCTGCGCTGGCGGATTTGTGTTCTGAACAGGAGGGATGGTGCGGGACATGTGGGGCATGTTCAAACCATGCCGACGGTGAGTTTCCGTTTACCGGGCTTGTCCCGGCAAAAGGTCCGGTGGACCTTTTGCGGAACGAACGCCCGGAGGGCAGGGCGAAAATCCGCCGCGCCCATATGGGTTTGACAGGAAAGCCCAATCTGCGGCGCAAACGCTCCTCGAATAGGGGCAGGCCTGTCCTTCGTCGCCTTTGCTGGCATCTTGAGCTTTCCTGTCAAACAGAATTGTGTAATCCAGTTCGGTTCAGACCCTAGTTTCCTTATTGGCGGCCTCATCGCGCAATTCGGCCTCGGCCTGGCGGACCTCTTCGGCAAGATCGGCAACCGGATTGGCGTTTTTGATCTGCTCGATTTCCCTGCGCAGTTCTTCCAGTTCGACCTCGCGGCCCATGTCCTCGAACGCACCCTGAAACTCGCGCGCCATGCCCCGGGCCCGGGCGACCAGCGCCCCGGCCTTGCGCAGCATGCCCGGCAGGTCGCGCGGCCCGACCACAACCAGTGCCGCGATCGCGATCAGCAAAAACTCGGAAAATCCCAATTGCGGCAGCATGGCGCTGGCCTCGCATTCAGCCTTTTGCAGATGTGTCCTTGCTGCGCCGGGCAGTGCCGTCAATGGTCTCACCGCCATCTTCAATGGCCGGCTCATCGTCTTTCAGACCCTTGCGGAAGCTCTTGATGCCCTTGGCAAGGTCACCCATGACTGAGGAAATCTTGCCGCGCCCGCCAAAAAGAATGAGCGCGACAACCGCAACCACGACAATCTGTAAAGGCCCTACCGATCCCATGACGGTCCTCATCTGGTGTTGAACAGGTGTCAGGCCAGACTACGCGCCGCATCCGGCTTTGGCGAGGGCTTTTTGCTGTTCCAGCGCCTGGGACGGCAAGGGCTGCTTTCTACGTTACCCGGGCGCTGCGCAACAGATTGGTCTTGCCCGGTGTGCCAAAGGGAATCCTGATCCCTGTGCAAATCCCGGCAAATGTGGAACAAGAAGACAACGTGAAAGATACAATTGCTAAGCCCATGCGGAACGGGAAGGATGGCTAATCCACTTGCGTGCCGCGCTATATCAGCCCCAGGGCCTTGAAGCTGATAACTTCCTCGCGGCCGACAACGATGTGGTCATGGACGCTGATTTTCAGGGCTTGCGCGGCGCTGACGATCTCCCGGGTCATGGTGATGTCGCCGCGGGAGGGTGTCGGGTCGCCGCTGGGGTGATTGTGCACGAGTATCAGCGCCGAAGCTTCCAGCTCCAGCGCCCGGCGCAGCACTTCGCGCGGATAGACGGGCGTGTGATCGACGGTGCCGCGGTTTTGCACTTCGTCGGCCATCAGCCGGTTCTTGCGGTCCAGGAACAGCACCCGGAACTGCTCGCGCCGTTCCTGCGCCAGGGCGGCGCGGCAATAGTCCTTGAGCGCCTGCCAGCTAGACACCACCGGCTGGTTTTTCAGGCTTGTCTGCAACAGGCGCAGCCCCGCCGCCTGGATGATTTTCAGCTCCCGCGCGCTGGCCGGCCCCATGCCCCTGATTTCCGCCAGGCGCTCCACCGGCGCGCCCAGAACACCGGAAAAATCGCCAAAGGCTTCCAGCAGATCCTTGGCCAGCG
>JALWUB010000013.1:3982-9656 GCA_026993275.1 Robiginitomaculum sp.
GGCGCTGCCTGTGTCCATGATAATGCGGCTGTCTGGCCGGTTTGCTCATGCGCCCGCTGGCGCTGCCGGGTTGTCAAGCCCGGCTGGCGATTTGGTGAACACCTCGGCGCCATCGGCGGTGACCCCGAGCGAATGTTCGAATTGGGCCGAGAGCGAGCGGTCGCGGGTGACGGCGGTCCAGCCATCGGAGAGAATCTTCACATCCGGGCGGCCCAGATTGAGCATTGGCTCGATGGTAAAAAACATGCCTTCGCGCAACTCGATGCCGGTGCCGGGGCGGCCGTAATGCAGAACATTGGGGGCATCGTGAAAGACGCGTCCCAGGCCGTGGCCGCAAAAATCGCGCACCACAGAGCAGCGTTCGGCCTCGGCATAGGACTGGATGGCATGGCCGATATCGCCAAGACGCGCCCCCGGCCTGACGGCGGCAATGCCGCGCTGGAGGGCTTCATAGGTGATGTCGATCAGCCGCCGGGCGCGGCGCTTGACCTTGCCGATGGCAAAGGTGCGGCTGCAATCGCCATGCCAGCCATCCAGGATCAGGGTGACATCGATATTGGCAATATCGCCTTCCTTCAGGCGCTTGCCGCCCGGTATGCCATGGCAGACCACATGATTGGACGAGATGCACAGGGTCTTGGGATAGCCGCGGTAATACAGACAGGCGGGCAGGGCGCCGTGGTCAAGCATGAATTCCCGCGCCAGGTCATCCAGCGCGCCGGTATCCACGCCCGGCTTCATGTAGGGGCACAGCATGTCCAGGCATTGCGCCGCCAGGCGCCCGGCCTTGCGCATGCCCTCAAATCCCTCGGGGCCGTGCAGCTTGATCATGTTGCTGCGCCCGGCGGGCGCTTCGGCGGCTTCGATATAGGTCATGGCGCGCTGTTCCGCTGGTGTTGCAAGGCGGCCCTAACTTGGTCCTTTACGGCGTAATGTGCAACCAGTTCCGGGCTCATGCGCGCAGGGCGCCCGGTATCCAGATTGATGCACACCAGTTTCCACAGGGCGCGAAAGATGGTCTTGCCGTTGTCGGCGCGGCGGATCTGATACCGGCGCTCGGCCCGCAGGCGTTTGTCGGAGGCGGTGATCCACACCGCCACATCCAGCACGTCGCCCGCATAGGCGGAGGCCAGGTAATCGGTCTCGGCGCGCACCACCGCCATGCCGCGCCGTGCCGCCGCGCAGGTCTGCTTGTCAAAACCGAAACTGTCCCAGTGCGCCCAGGCGGCCTCGTCCAGCCAGGTGTTGTATACGGCGTTGTTGACATGGCCGAAGGCATCAATGTGCTCTGGCCGCGCCGTCACCCGGTGGATGAACGGCTCTGGCAGGTCCCAGCCATCATTGTCCGGTTTTGTGCTCATGGTTCCTGATCCAGATATACAGCGCGGCGGCGCTGGCAATGAAGCCATAAATGGCGCCAATGACAAAGAGGTCCGTGCGGCTGTGCAGCCACAGGTGCACCACCAGCAAGGCCACGGTGATGCCCATCAGCAGCAGGCCCAGGACGATCAGGGCCGGTTTGGAGCGGCTGCGCCTGTGCAGTTTCAGATTGGCGGCGGAAACGCCGATGGACACCAGCAGGAAGGTCATGGAGGAAAAGGCCGCAATCACGGTCAGCCCGCCCGCCAGGGTGAACAGGCCGGAACAGGCAATCAGGGCATAAATGGCCATGTTGGGCGCCCGGCGCGCATTGCGGTGCGCAAAGGCCTTGGGCATGCGCTGTTCCAGTGCCATTTGCGCCATCATGCGCGAGGCGCCGAAAACCGTGGCATTGATGGCGCTGGAGGTGGCCATCAGCGCGGCAATGCCGACCAGCACAACGCCATATTCGCCCAGAACCGGGCGCGCTGCTTCGGCCAGGGCGTATTCCTTGGCGGCGATCAGCTTGTCGACGCCCAGATTGCCAACGCCGACAATGGCCAGCACGATATAAATGGCCGAGGTGATCAGGATGGAGGCATAAATGCCACGCGGCACGTTATGGTCCGGGTCGCGCATTTCGCTGATCTGGTTGGTGATCAGCTGAAAGCCCTCAAAGGCGACAAACACCAGCGCGCCAGCCATGAAAACCGAGGGCACGCCGCGGTCAAAGAACGGGAACAGGTCATGCGGCTTGATGGTGAAACTGCCGACAATGGCGAAAAACGCCAGCAGGGCGATTTTGGTATAGACAATGAAGTCCTCGGCCAGGCCGGCATCGCCGGTGCCGCGCAGATTGACAACCAGAAAGGCCAGCAGCACCAAGGCGGAGAGCACCATGCGCGCCCACCCGTCATGGCCATGCCCCAACAGGTCGGCGCCATAGGCGCCAAAGGTGAAGGCATAGAGCGACAGCGTGCCGACATAGCCGGTAATCACCGTCCAGCCGCCCAGGGTGGCGGCAAAGGGTGTTTTGGGAAAGGCGCGGGTCAGATAGGTATAGCTGGCGCCATCATCGCGAAAGGTCAGCGCCAGCTTGACATAGGAATAGCCCATGGCGAGGGCGATCAGGGCGCCAATGCCAAACGCCAGCGGCGCCGCATGGCCGGCAATGCCCACCGCCAGGCCGAGCACGGAAAAAATGCCGCCGCCAATCATGCCGCCAACACCCATGGCGATCAGTTCCGGCAGGCCGAGCTTGCGCGGCGGCGCAGGCGGGGCGGTCAGGGTCATGGCATATCCTTGTGATGGCGGCTCCTGCAACGGCTGTTTACGGGGCCAATGTGCCTTCTTCAATCATTTTCAGTGCAAACGGCCGCAGGATTGCGGCATCAGGCGGGTGACCGCCAGCCGGGCCGCGCACAACGCCAGGATTCGTCTGCTCCATAATTCTGCACGACTGTTGCATTTTCGTCACACAGGCAAAAATCCGCCCGGTCCCGGGGCGGGAAAACTGTGTTTTTTTGCCCCCATCCGCTAAACTCGTTTATGAAGTGAACATCTGTTGCGCGCAGTTTCAAAGGGGGGACGGTCCAGAGCCCCGCTGCGGCAGGCGAGGAGGGATGCAAGATCATGAAAAAGACATACAAGACCATCATGTTTGGCGCGGCTTCGGCGATGGCGCTGTTGAGCGCTGGCGCGGTGCAGGCGCAAACCGAAACCACCAATGCCATGGAAGACGAGATCATCGTTACCGCCACCAAGAGGGCAGGCGGGGTCAATATCCAGGATGCGCCGGTGGCGATCACCGCCTTTGGCGAGCGCCAGCTTGACGCCCTGCATGTCACCGACCTGCATTCCCTGAGCTATTCGGTGCCCAATGTGTCCATGGAAGACATCGGCACCACCCGCGGCGTTGCCAACTTCTCGATTCGCGGGCTCGGCATCAATTCCTCCATTCCCTCCATTGACCCGACCGTTGGCGTGTTTTCCGACGGCGTCTATCTGGGCATCAATGCCGGTGTGGTGCTGGACCTGTTTGATCTGCAAAGCGTTGAAGTGCTGCGCGGCCCGCAAGGCATCCTGTTTGGCCGCAATGTGACCGGCGGCGCGGTCCTGCTGCACACCAAGCTGCCCGGCGACGAGTTTCAGGCGAGTTTCAAGACGGCGGCGGAATCAGGCTTTCGCGGCACCAATGGCAATTACTATCTGATGGGCGCCATGGGCGGGCCGCTTGTCCAGGACAAGCTGAAGGCACGCATTTCCGCCTATTACAACAAGGATAATGGCTATTTCAAAAACTATCTGGGCGGCCCGGCTTTCGGCAAGCCCGACAAGTTCGTGCCGTTTGGCAAGGCCGAAACCTACATGATCCGGCCGGTTGTCGTGTTTACGCCTTCCGACAATGCCGAAGTGATCTTGCGCTATGAGCACGGCCATTCCAAAGGCGATGGCCCGGCCTCGCAAAACCACCCCGGCCGCAATGGCACTTTCCCCAATGTTTTCATCAGCTTTGACCGCAACAGCTTCGGCTTCTCGATTGATGAAAAAGGCTTTTACGACAACAATTGGGACCAGGTCACGATGGAGACCAATTGGGACGTGCCGTTTGGCAATGGCCAGATCACCAACATTGCCGGCTACCGGCAGTTCAACGGCAAAGGCACCAGCGATATCGACTCAACGCCGCTGGCACTGTTCCATGCCAGCTTCGAGACCGACCAGGACCAATATAGCGATGAGCTGCGCTATAATGGCCGCTTTGCCGACCGTTTCGAGCTGACCACCGGGCTTTATTATTTCACGCAGGACATTGCCTATCAGGAAACCCGCAATATCGCCTTTGGCCGTCTCAATTTCTTTGGCGGCGGGCGCCAGATCCAGAAAACCTATGGCGCCTTTGTCCAGGGTGACCTGGACCTGACCGACAGCTTCACGGTCAGCGCGGGCGGGCGCTATACGCGCGAAACCAAGCGGGTCAATATCGCAACGCTGATTTTCAACCGCACGGCCTGCGATGTCATTGCCCGCACCTGCCCGTTCGACTTTAACGACAATAACGCCTGGACGAATTTCTCGCCCAAGGTCGGCTTCACTTACGAGCCCAATGACGTGTGGAATGTTTACGGCCACTGGACCCGCGGTTTCCGCTCTGGCGGCTACAATTTCCGCAACACCTCGGCGGTGTTCCCGCCGGGGCCGTTCAACCGGGAAAAGGTCGATGCCTTTGAAGTCGGCTTCAAGGGCCAGCCCGGCGGCAATGCCCGCATCAACACGGCCGTGTTCTACACCGACATTTCGGACATGCAGCGCGAAATCAACCTGGCTGATCCGCTGGCCGGTGTCGTGCAGGTGACCCGCAATACCGCCAATGCCACCATTTGGGGGTTTGAATCCGAAGCCCAGGTGACCATCATGAACATGCTGACCCTGATGGGCTCGGTCGGCTATACCAATGGCGATTATGACAAGGTGCTGTTTGACCTCAATGGCGACGGCGTCCTCAATGCCGCCGACAAGGCCTTGAAGATCCCGCGCCTTGCGCCCTGGACCTACAGCCTCGGCTTCCTGTTCTCCTCCGAAGTGCCTGGCTTGGGCAGCTGGTCGCTGCGCACCAATTGGAGCCACCGCGATCACTCGTTCTACACCGACAACAATCTGGGCGAGTTGAACGGCGCCGATGTCCTTGACTTCAATCTCGGCTTTACCACCGAGAACAATGTGACCATCGCGCTGTATGGCAAGAATCTGCTCAATGAAGTGACCCATGGCGGCGATACGCAATTGCCGGCCACGCTTGGCGGCGGCTCGTTCGCGCCGCTCAACAAGGGCCGCATCATCGGTATCGAACTGAAGGTCGATATCAATTAGGCTGCATTGGGGAGAGCAGGGCCTGGCCCTGCTCTCCAAAGCGCCATGCAGCAATTGTTTGCCACGTTTGCATGAACCCCGGCCTCCGTGCCGGGGTTTTTCATTGCGGCCAGCGCACCCGTCTTTCAAGCCATGCATTTTCGCATATCTCTCCCGCCTTGCTGTCTGTTCCCAAAGCACAGGCCGGGCGCCATATTCCCTCTGCAACATGATGAGAAACGCCAACACAAAGGAAAACGCCATGTCTGTCGCAGAAGCCCTTGCCCGCATTGATGCAGGCGCCATGATTGACAACGCTCTGGCCCGGGTGCGCCGCAATGCCGGGGTCCGTTCTGTAAAGCCCACGGCCAGCGTGCATGATTATCTCGAGTCCCTGGGCCTGAATTGCCAGAGCCTGGACACAGCGATCAAGCCGGCCGCCAATCTGGGCCATCCAGAGCCGTCG
>JALWUB010000014.1 GCA_026993275.1 Robiginitomaculum sp.
CGGGTGTTGAGGCCATAGGCGCGCGCTTTCCAGGTCAGGTAAAACGGGTCAATGGGAATGCAGTGCCCGCCAAGGCCGGGGCCCGGATAAAACGGCATAAAGCCGAACGGCTTGGTCTTGGCCGCGTCAATGACCTCCCAGACGTCGATGTCCATGGCCTCGAACACCACCTTGAGCTCATTGACCAGAGCGATATTGACGGCGCGGAATATGTTTTCGGTCAGCTTCACCGCCTCGGCGGTGCGCAGATCGGACACCGGCACCAGCTTGGACACAATGGTGCCATAGAGCGCGCAGGCCATTTCGCATTCCACCTTGGACGCCGCGCCGACCACCTTGGGAATTGTCGTGGTGCCATATTTGGTATTGCCCGGATCCTCGCGTTCGGGCGAATAGGCCATGGCAAAATCAATGCCCATGCGCAGGCCGCCGCTTTCCAGGATCGGCTTGAGCACTTCCTCGGTGGTGCCGGGATAGGTGGTCGATTCAAGCACGATCAACTGCCCCGGCTGCAAGTGTGCGGCAATGCCCTGCGCGGTGGCGGTGACGAAGGAAAGGTCCGGCTCGCGATGCGCCCCCAGCGGAGTCGGCACGCAGATCAGCACTGCATCCATGTCTTTCAGGCGCGCCAGGTCGCTGGTGGCATCAAAATGCCCGCTGTCCACCATTTCCTGAATGCTGTCATCGGCAATATGCTGGATATAGGAGTGGCCGGCATTGAGCTGCTCCACCCGTTTCCGGTCAATGTCAAAGCCGCTGACGGGAAAGCCGCGGCGCACAAAGGCCCTGGCCAGGGGCAGGCCGACATAGCCCATGCCGATAATGCCAATGCGCAGGCTGGCCGCCTTGGCGGCAGCGGCAAAGGACGTGCTGGCACGTTCAAGGGGGGTGGTTGGCCGCTCTGTGGTGTTGATGTTCATCGGCATTTCCCTCATTTCCCCATACCGGTCTTTCCGTCCGGTTTTAACGGTGATTGAAGCCGCGCACAGCATCAATCACAGTGTCCTGCGCAGCCTCGTCCAGCCAGGCATGCATGGGCAAGGACAAGACCCGCTTCGCCTTGGCGTCACAGACCGGCAGCCCGTCCGGTGCAATGCCATAGTCCTGGTATGCCTTTTGCCGGTGCAATGGCACAGGATAATAGATGGCGCTGGGCACACCGCAAGAGCGCAGGTGCGCCGCAAGCCCGTCGCGGTCCTCGTGCTCGATGGTGAATTGCGCCCAGGTGGACACCCCGCCCTTGATCACTGCGGGCACGCTGGCCGCCACATTACGCAAGGCGGTGCAATAGCGCGCGGCGATGGCATTGCGGCGCTTGATCTCGTCCGGGAAAATCTTGAGCTTTTCCAGCAGGATGGCCGCCTGCAGACTGTCCAGGCGTGAATTCATGCCAATGCGGGCATGGTCATAACGGTGCTTGCCCATGCCGTGATTGCGCAAGGAGCGGAGCAGGGCGGCCAGGGCCTCGTCATGGCACAGCACCGCTCCGCCATCGCCATAACAGCCCAAAGGCTTGGCCGGAAAGAAGCTCAGCGTGGCCAGATCCGCCCAGGACACGGGCTGGCGGCCCTGCAGGGTGCAGCCAAAGCCTTGCGCGGAATCGGCAATGAGTTTCAGGCCATGCTCATCGGCAAGGGCACGCAGGGCCGGGTAATCGGCACTCTGGCCAAAAAGATCGACGGCGATGATTGCCCTTGGTGTCAGCTCGCCCGCCTTGCGCACCGCCTCGATGGCGCCATGCAGGCTTTGCGGGTCCATGGTGTATGTCTCTGGCGAGATGTCGGTAAACACGGGTTGTGCACCAAGCCAGGGCACCACTTCGGCGGTGGCGGCAAAGGTGAAGCCCGGGCAAAACACCGCATCGCCCGGGCCAATGCCCAGGGCCATCAGCGCCAGCGCCAGCGCATCGGTGCCATTGCCGCAACTGACCGCATGGCCGGCTTCGCCAAAGGCGGCCAGGGCGCTCTCGAAGACTTCCACCTGCGGCCCCATGACAAAGCGGCCATCGGCAAGAACGCCGGCAATGGCCGCGTCGATTTCTTCCTTGATGCGCGCGCGCTGCGCCTGCAGGTCGATAAACGCCATCGCCATGAAACGGTCTTCCTGTGCCCTGCCCGGTCATTGCGGGCGTCACCCATAAACAGGTTCACAGGGCCGCTGTAAACCCAAACCCGCCTGGCAATCAATGCGCAGGCATCAGCTCTTGCCGCCGGGCGCGCAGCCAGTCTGTCATCAGCGCCGCGAGCGCCTCAGGCGCTTCCCACTGGGTCCAGTGGCCGCAACCCCTGATGACATGCTTTTGCAGGTCCGGCACCCGCTCCTCCATGCCATCCATGAACACCGGCGGCAAGAACGGGTCCAGTTCGGCACCGATCATCAGCGCCGGCTGGCGAACGGTCAGGTCCACGCCC
>JALWUB010000015.1 GCA_026993275.1 Robiginitomaculum sp.
TGCCAGTCATCATAATAGGCCGGCACGTCAAAATCCTTGACCGGCAGGCCGTCAAAGTCGATGGGGGTTTGCGAATTGCCCTCGCGATAGGCGGTGATGGACTTGAGGGTGAACTGGTCTGTCAGGTCCCAGCGGGCGGTCAGGGCGCCGCCGCGGGTCTCGACATTGTTGCGGTCCCCTGCGCCCGCGCGGGTGTCATAGACATTCTTCAGCACCGGCTCGCCATTGGTGACGCCCGGCAATTCGCGGTGTCCGTGCCTGGCGTTGGAGTCATCGTCGGAAAAATCGCCGGTGAGGCGGAAGAACAGGTTTTCCGCGGGCTTGAACTCGATGCTGGCCCGCCCGGCGAGCACATCCTTGTTGTATTGATCCGCGCCGGTATAGACATTCTTGCCATAGCCGTCATGGCGCAGGCTGGCGATGGCCGCGCCAATGGCCAGCTTGCCGGGTACCACCGGCAGCGAACCCGATGCCACCATGTCAAGCTGGCTGTATGTGCCCACATTGACCCGGGCGGTCAGTTCCGGCCGCTCCAGATCAAGGTGTTTGGTGACATATTTGATTGCCCCGCCAATGGTGTTGCGCCCGTAAAGCGTGCCCTGCGGGCCGCGCAGGACCTCGATGCGCTGCACGTCATAAATGTCCAGCACCGCGCCCTGCGGGCGGGCAATATAGACATCGTCAAGATAGAGGCCGACACCCGGCTGAAAGCCCCACAGCGGGTCCTGCTGGCCAATGCCGCGGATAAAGGCGGTCAGGGTCGAATTGGTGCCGCGGCTGACAACGAAGGTCACGTTCGGCGTTTCCGACTGCAGGTTGGTGATGTCCACCGCGCCCATCTTTTCCAGCTTGTCCGCGGTAAAGGCCGAGACCGCCAGCGGCACATCCTGAATGCTTTCCTCGCGCCGCCGGGCCGAAACGATGATCGTGTCTTCCTGCTTGGCCGCTGTCTCCTGCGCCAGGGCAGAGGGTGCCAGGGCCAGGCCCAGCGAAAACAGGGCGCTGCCTGTCAGGGCAGCGGCAATCAGGCGGCGGTGTTTGGTGTGCATTGTGGTCCCTCCCGGTTCAGGCGCGTTTGCGCGGCCTGAATTCAACAATTGTTGAAAATTGAGACGCCAATGCGGGATTGTCAATCCAAATTCAACGCATGTTGAAAAAATCTGCCAGGTGTTGCCAAATGGACGCAGGGGCGCGGGGCAGATGGACCGGTCTTGTCAGGCGTTCAGATCCAGCGCTTCGCCTGCATCCGGCATGGGATATTTGAGGCCGGTGGCGCAATTGAACAGCACCGCGCGGTCATCGGCATCAATGCGGCCCTCCTCGCGCGCCTTGCGGTAAGCGGCATAGGTGGCCGCGCCTTCGGGGCACAGCAGCAGGCCCTCTTCGCGGGCCACGTCGCGCCGGGCCGCTTCGATGGCATCATCGTTCACGGCAATGGCGAAGCCGCCGGAATCGCGCACCGCATCCAGGATCAGAAAATCGCCAATGGCGGCGGGCACGCGGATGCCGGCGGCGACGGTGTGGGCGTTTTCCCAGGGCTCTGCAAAGCGCATCCCCGCCTCGAAGGCGCGCACCATGGGGGCGCAGCCCGAAGCCTGCACCGCCACCATGCGCGGCAATTTTTCCGCTTCCACCCAGCCCAGTTCGCGCATTTCGGCAAAGGCCTTCCACATGCCGATGAGGCCGGTGCCGCCGCCGGTGGGATAGAAAATCACGTCCGGCAGGGTCCAGCCCATTTGCGCCGCCAGTTCCAGCCCCATGGTCTTCTTGCCCTCGATCCTGTAGGGCTCCTTGAGGGTGGACAGATCGAACCATTTGCCCGCGTCCGCCCCGGCCTTGACCCAGGCGCCGCAGGCATTGATCAGGCCGTTGGCCTTCAGGAGGCGTGCCCCTCGCAGGGCGGTTTCGCGGATGTTGATGGCCGGGGTGTCATCCGGGCAGACAATGGTGGTTTTCAGCCCCGCGCGGCTGGCATAGGCGGCCAGCGCCGATCCGGCATTGCCATTGGTGGGCATGGCCAGATGCTTCAGGCCCAGTTCCTTTGCCATGGCCACCGCCAGGGCCAGGCCGCGCGCCTTGAACGAACCGGTGGGCAGGCGGCCCTCGTCCTTGACGATGACCGTGCCCGTTTCATGCAGATTATCCAGCGCAATCAGCGGCGTATCCACTTCGCCCAGCGCGCAGACGTTTGCATCTTCGCGCACCGGCAAAAGCTCGCGCCATTTCCAGAAACCGCCATCGCGCGCCCACAGGGCATCGCGGTCCACATGCGCCTTGATGCCTGCCAGATCATAGCGCGTCAGCAAGGGCTTGCCCGCGCGCGAGAGGCCGTGCACACGGCCCGCCTCATGGCGCTCTCCGGTCAGGCCGCATTCGAGATGGGTCAGGTAATGGGCGGTCTTGCTGCTCATGGTGGCTGTCCTTGCACGCGCCGGGCTGGCCCGCATAATGCGCCGGTTCGGCAAAAGCGCAAGGCAGAATGAAACGGCGATGAAAAAACCTCTTGAGGCCCTGCGCCACAGCGCCAGCGCCGATCACCAGCCTGTTGGTTAAAAAGACTTTATATCGCCCAGGACGGGGTAGGTTCTTGCCAAAGCCGCCCCGGTGCGTGCGCTGATTTCGCCGTGAGTCATCCACCGCGCGCCGTTCTTGTCTTTCACCTGGCCCAGTCTGACGGCTGAAAATTCGATGCCCAGCCCGGCGGCCAGATCGGCCAGAGGGCCCGGATCTGCCGTCGAGCCAAACACATGGATGATGCGGGCGGCTGGCCGCCCGGCTGCAAGTGTTGTCATCACATCCGCCGAGAACCCTTGACTGCCGGAGTGCACCCACAGCACGCACCATGCAATATCGTGCCAGCAAGACAGGCCGTCCAGGAAAGCCGCCCTGGATTGCGGATCACGATAATCGAGCCTTACGCGGCACACGCCTTCAGGCATCTTGTCCAGTTCGGCCTTGTTGCTTTCAAACCGCGCGGCCAAGATCAGGTCTTCCGCAGGCACCGCTCTGCACAGAGGAGCGAGCATGCCTGTCCCGCCGATGACCAGGACGCGCCTTCCAGCGGGGTCTGGCCCTTTCCTGTCAAACGTCAATTGCATGGAATGAAAGGGGCCTCAGCCTGGTTATTTCATCCCGGTAATGCGCGCGATCAGCTTGGGGTCATCGGGCAGCAGGCCCGAGGCCGGCAGGCGCCGGGTCAGTTCGCGGTATTTGGGCCAGGCGGCAAAGGCGCGCTTGAACAAGGGCAGGGAGTCTTCCACCCGGCCGATGCTGGCCAGGGTCACCGCGTGCCAGTAGAGCGCCTCGTGATTGTCCGGCGCCAGTTTTTCAGCGGCGCTGTAGGCAGCCAGCGCCGCATCCACATCGCCGGCGGTCATGTGGTCATCGCCCTCGCTCATCAGCCGGTAGGCGCGCGCCACGCCGATGAGGCGGCGCAGTTCTTTCAGCGGATGATCGCTGTCCTCGACGCGCAGATCAAAGACCCGGCCCGACCAGGGCGGCAGGCTCGCATCGCCCTTGACCACGAGCATGGCCGCCGACTGGCGCCCGCGAATATCGCCGCCTTCGCCTTGCGCCGCATCCAGCGCCGCCATCATGCGCGCCGCCAGATCGCCCTTGGCGGCCTCGAACGCTTTGGCCATGGCGGCGCAGACGGTATCGCGCTCCATCAGATTGGCCTGCACCGCATAGCCGTCGCCGGTTTGCTGGCAATGGGCGGTAATGGCGTTCTTGCCGGTATGATTGGCCACGCGGCCTTTCGCATCGACCATGCCGACCTGGCGCACATCGGTGTGCGCATCGGTGGCCAGCAGGCCCTTGAGCGCTTGCGGCGCGCTCTTGCCGGCGCGCATCAATTGCAGGCCCAGGGGGCCGTAGGAGGGCTCGATGAAGGACTGCGTCGCCACCGCGCCAATGCCGGGCTCGGCCCAGATGACATCGGCGCCAACGGAAAACCAGTGCGACTGCACCGCTGCGCCGAGCTCGCCGGTCTGCGCATCGCGGGCGACAATGGAAAAGGTGTGGGCCGGGCGCATGGGGCGGCCCTCAACGGGAACCTTGGGGCTGGCGGCGGCCAGGGCAGCAAGCCCGGCCAGGGCAATGATGGATGTGCTCATGGTGTTTCCTCCCTGTGAAAACGGCTTTATCACATCCGGGCCCGGCGGGCTATTGCCAGCGCCGGGTCGCCTGCCTATAGCTCGCGGCCCAAGCTGGCAGGAGCGAATCACATGTCTGATGATATGGGCCAGACGGCCCGCGAAAAACTCAAGAGCGCGATTGCCCGCATCGAGCGCCTGGAAGAAGAAAAAAAGGCGCTGATGGCGGACATCAAGGAGGTCTATGACGAGGCCAAGGCGTTCGGGCTGGACCCCAAGATCCTGCGCCAGGTGGTGCGCATCCGCAAGATGGACGTGCACGAGCGCAACGAGCAGGAAGCGATCCTGGCGCTCTATCTGGATGCACTGGGAGAAAGCTGATACGCTTTGCGCCCATGGACGAGCGCCACAAGGACAAAAGGGCCAAACGCGCCAAGCGGGCGCTGGCGCGCCTGCGCCGCACCTTGCGCAAAAAGGACGAATTGCAAGGCGATGCGGCCTTGAGCGAGTGGGAAGACACGTTCACCACGTCGCTGGAGGAGCGCCTGGAAAAATATGGTGCCGCCTTTGCCGACCCGCAAAAGGGCGCGGCGGGCGAGGCGCTCTCCTACCGCCAGGCCGCCAAACTGCGCGAGATTGAAAGAAAGGCCGCGGGCAAGGCGCGCAAGCCGATGAAGCGCAGCGGTTTTGCGCGCAGGAAACCCGCTGGCAAGACCGGACGCGCAGGCCGCGTTGATGGCGATGCGCCCGCGCCGCCAGAGCAAGCCCCGCGGCCAGCCGGTCCGCCCAGCCTGCGGGTCATCCCCGGCGGCAAGGAGAAGGGCTGAAGCGCGCTCTGCCCGGCCTTGACCCATCCTTCACCCTTTGCCGGTAAAACGGCGCAAACAGGCAAGGGCAGGGCCATCCGGGTGAAACACGCACCACTTTCCGCCACAGCGCGCTTTGGCTATATCCCGGGGCTGGACGGTATCCGGGCGCTGGCGGTCCTGCTGGTGATGGCGGCGCATTTCGGTCTCGGCCGGGTGGTGCCCGGCGGCTTCGGGGTGACCGCGTTTTTCTTCATCTCCGGCTTCCTGATTACCCGGCTGCTGATTGCCGAAGCAGAGGCGGGCGAGCGCATCAACCTGAAGAACTTCTATTTGCGCCGTTTTGCCCGGCTCTATCCGGCGCTGCTGTTCATGCTGCTTGGCTCGACGGCGCTGTTTGCCCTGTTCGGCCTTGGCGGCCCGGCGCGGGGCGAGATGATCGCCGCGCTTCTCTATGGCATGAACATATTGCTGGTGCTGCAAACCTACGGGCTGGCCGAGACCGCCATGTCCTGGAGTCCGCTGTGGTCGCTGGCGGTGGAGGAGCATTTTTACCTGTTGTTTCCGCTTCTTCTGGTGCTGGCCGGGGCGCGCTGGAAACGGGCAGCGGGCGCGGTATTACTGCTGATTGTGCTGGTGCCGGTGTGGCGCATCATCATTGTCCATGGCACCAGCCTGCCCGCGCAAACCTATACCTATGTGATGACCGATGCGCGCATTGACAGTATTCTGTGGGGCTGCCTGGCGTCCCTCATGCTGCAGGCGCACCCCGGTATTGTGCACAGAAAATGGCTCATTGGCAGTGGCCCGGTGCTGCTGGCCGGGCTGCTGCTGTTGCTGACCTTCCTGTTCCGGGACGAAACGTTCCGCCAGACCGTCCGCTATAGCCTGCAAGGGGCGGCGCTCATGGTGCTGGTGTTCAATCTTTATTTCAATCCGGCGTTTGGCTTTGCCGTCACGGCGCTGGAGTTGCCCCTGCTGTCCTGGCTGGGGCGGCTCTCCTACCCGCTCTATCTGTGGCACTATGTGGTGATCGACTTCTGGGAGCGTCTGCTGGGGCCTTCGCCCTGGACCATCCCGCTGGCGCTGCTGTTCACCCTGGCACTGGCCGCCCTGTCCTTTTACGGCATTGAACGGCCAGCCCGGGCCCTGCGCAAGCGCTTTGGCGCCCACATCGCCTCACCTTAAAATGGCAGGATCTTGCGTTTGCGGCTATATTTGAGATAGCCCACATTGGCCCCGAGGCGCAGGCCGGCGCCGCTGCGCATCGGCGCAAGAGTGATGCCGTGGCCCGCCTGGAAATTGATGCCAAGCCCGGCGATCAGATAGGCCGAGCCGTCAACGCCCGGAAAGCGCTGATAGATCTGCTCCGGGTCTTTCAGCCCGTAAATCAGGGTGAACACCTTGGCGCCATTGCCGCCGACATCAAAGCCGATGGACGGCCCCTGCCAGTAAACGGTCCTGCGGGTGCCGTCTTTCAAGACCATGGTGCCCTTGCCATAGCGCAGCCCGGCGCCCAGCGCCGCGGCGCCCTCGCCGCCATAGATATAGCCCACCGGGCGGCCCTTCTTGGCAAAAACGCTTTCCACCGCCGAGCCTGCCGCTTCGGCGGTGACGCCAAAAAAGTCGGTGACCGCCTGGGCGACTTCCTTGCTGTCATAGGTCTGGGCATCGCCAGCCTGGGCCTGGGCCGTTGCGGGCGGTGCGCTGTGCTGCTGCTGGGCAAGGGCCTGGCTGGCGCCGAGCGCAAAAACCGCCAGCGCGGCAAGGTAACGTAAACCTGTCATGATACTCCTCTTTGCGTCTCCCGCTCCCCGTGCCCGCGCTGCAAGCATGCACCGCTTCGCCGCGTATGGGAAGCGTGCTTGGCGCACCGCAATGGCAATGCTAAGGCCTGCGCCATGAGCATCAAGCCATCCCATATCCGCAATTTCGCCATTGTCGCCCATATCGACCACGGCAAATCCACCCTGGCTGACCGGCTGATTCAGCACACGGGCGGCCTGAGCGCCCGCGAAATGCAGGAGCAGGTGCTCGACAGCATGGAAATCGAGCGCGAGCGCGGCATCACCATCAAGGCGCAGACCGTGCGGCTGGACTATGACGCCAGGGACGGCCAGCATTATGTGCTCAACCTGATGGACACGCCCGGGCATGTGGACTTTGCCTATGAGGTGTCGCGCTCGCTGTCGGCGTGCGAAGGCTCCTTGCTGGTTGTCGATGCCAGCCAGGGGGTCGAGGCGCAGACGCTGGCCAATGTCTATCAGGCGCTCGAGCACGATCACGAAATCATCCCGGTGCTCAACAAGATCGACCTGCCCGCCGCCGAGCCGGAGCGGGTGGCGCAGCAGATCGAGGATGTCATCGGTCTTGATGCCACCGATGCCATAGAGGTATCGGCCAAGACCGGGCAGGGCGTGGAAGAGGTGCTCGAAGCCATCGTGCAGCGCCTGCCGCCGCCCCAGGCGGGCGATCCGGACGCACCCTTGAAGGCGCTGCTGGTCGATGCCTGGTATGACGCTTACCTGGGCGTCGTGGTGCTGTTTCGCGTGCTCGAGGGCACGGCGAAAAAGGGCATGCGCATCAAGATGATGTCCACCGGCGCCAGCTACACCATCGACCGGGTCGGGGTGTTCCGCCCCAAGGCCGGGGAGGTGGCGGCACTGGGCCCCGGCGAAATCGGCTTTCTGACCGCCTCCATCAAGCAGGTGGCCGACGCCGCGGTGGGCGATACCATCACCGAGGAAAAACGCCCCACTGCCAAGGCCCTGCCAGGGTTCCGGCCAGTGCAGCCGGTGGTGTTTTGCGGCATGTTTCCGGTCGATGCGGCGGATTTTGAGGATTTGCGCGCCGCCATGGGCCGCCTGCGCCTCAATGATGCCAGCTTTTCCTTCGAGATGGAAACCTCGGCGGCGCTGGGCTTTGGCTTTCGCTGCGGCTTTTTGGGGCTGTTGCATCTGGAGATCATCCAGGAGCGGCTGGAGCGCGAGTTTGGCCTCGATCTCATCGCCACCGCGCCCAGCGTGGTCTATAAAATCACCCTCACCGACGGCAGCGAAATGGAGCTGCACAATCCCGCCGACATGCCGGACCCGGTGCGCATTGCCAGCATTGCCGAGCCGTGGATCAAGGCCACCATCCTGACACCGGACGAGCATGTCGGCGCAGTGCTGAAATTGTGCCAGGACCGGCGCGGCGTGCAGACCGGGCTCTCCTATGCGGGCAGCCGCGCCATGATCGAGTATGAATTGCCGCTCAACGAGGTGGTGTTCGACTTTTACGACCGCCTGAAATCACTCAGCCGCGGCTATGCCAGCTTTGATTATGCGCTGATCGGCTATCGCGAGGGCGATCTGGTGAAAATGTCCATCCTCGTCAATGGCGAGCCGGTGGATGCCCTGTCCATGCTGGTGCACCGGGGAAGGGCCGAGGCGCGCGGACGGCAATTGTGCGAAAAACTCAAGGAGTTGATCCCGCGCCACATGTTCAAGATTCCCATTCAGGCGGCCATTGGCGGGCGCGTCATTGCCCGCGAAACCATTTCGGCGATGCGCAAGGATGTCACCGCCAAATGCTATGGCGGCGATGTCACCCGCAAGCGCAAATTGCTGGACAAGCAAAAGGCCGGCAAGAAGAAAATGCGCCAATTCGGCAAGGTCGAGATTCCGCAAAGCGCCTTCATCGCCGCGCTGAAGATGGACGGGGATTGAGGGCGCAGGCCCTGAGCGAAGCCGCAGGGTGAAGATCCTCTCTTCCCCCGCAAGCGGGGGAAAGGGCCGTGCTGACGGGAAAGAGCGGGGCACCTTTCACGGCTCGGCTTCGCTCACCATGAGGGGTGCCATGACCTGCATGTCCTGTTTTTGCCTCAAGCGGGCCATGGGCCAGGCCAGTTGCAGGCCAGTTCCGGACACAAAGACGCCAGGTCCGGCCAGAGACAAGCCATTTCAGGCCATGGCAAGCCATGAAATGCGGGGACAAGTGCGCGCCTGTCCCCGCCCCAGTGCACAAGCGCATAATCAGGGTGTGCAGGGTTCTCAAAGAGGGCTCGGCACGGACGAATGAGATTGTGAATCAAGGCACTACAAGGACTTGCAGCCCTTCAGCGGCGCAAGGGATGCCGCCGTGCGTGCATACCGCACCCCTCGAAAGCCCTTTGCAGAGTCTCAAACAGCGCCGCTGTCCCCGGGAAAACGGCAAAGCGGTTTTGCTGAAAAGCGAAAACGGCGATTCATGTGCGGTGCAAGACTTGAAACCGCATGGGGGTGGCCTGGCGGCAACCCTCGTTTGGGGTCCTGGCGGGCCTGTTCCATGCATGGCGCCATGTGCTGCAGACGCTGTGATCCGGCAGGTTAGCCCGGTGCTATCCGCATGTGCAGCCCTGCCTGCAGACAAAGGCGGGGGCATGGCGGTTTGCCTGCCAAAAATGCACGCCTTACAGAAACGTCACTTGCCTTGCCTGATAACGTTACGTTATCACATTCAAGCCGTGATCTGGCGGCACGCCTTCCCCAACCGAGCCCTTCGAGGAGACCTGTCCATGGCCGTATCACCTGCACCATCTGCGAGAAAGACGGCATTGAACACTGTGGCGGCGCTGGCCCTGGGCGTTTGCGCGCTGGCTGGCCGTGCTGCAGCGCAAGGCGCTGATGACAGCCAGAGCGAGGACCAGCCGATCCAGGAAGAGACGGTGGTGGTGACCGCCTCGGCGGTGGGCGCGCGCGCCGATGAGCTGTTG
>JALWUB010000016.1:0-5000 GCA_026993275.1 Robiginitomaculum sp.
GGAAGACGGCGGCGGCAAGGCGGGCGGCCTGAAAAAGAAGCTGCTTTTCATCGGCTTGCCGGTGCTGCTGATCGTGCTGCTGGGCAGTGTTGCGGCGGTCATGCTGCTGGGCGGCGGCAAGAAGGATACCCACGCCGAGGCCACGGCCGAACAGGCCGGGGAGGAGGGCCACGGCGGCGGCAAGGGACACGAGGAAGAGGCCGCGGCGCCGGTCTATTACGAATTGCCCGCCATGCTCGCCAATATCCAGAATGATGATGGCGAAACCGCAGTGCTGAAGCTGGTGGTGCTGCTGGAGGTCGACAATGAGGAGACCATCGCCAAGATCGAGCCGCTCCTGCCGCGCATCGTTGACCGCTATCAGGGCTTTTTGCGCGAATTGCGCATGGAGGACATCAAGGGGTCGGCCGGCTATTACCGGCTGAAACTGGAATTGCTGCGCCGTGTCAATCAGGCGGTGGCGCCGGTCAAGATCAACGACCTGACCATTGACACGCTGCTGGTGAACTGAGGCTGAAACGGTATGAGTGACGATATCGATCAGGATGCCATGGCGGCCGAATGGGCGGCCATGGCCGAAGAGGACGGCGGGGAGGAAGACCCGGGCGCGGCAGCAGGCGGCGGCGCGGAGGGCGATGACGATCCGGACATGCTGGCCGCCGAATGGGAGGCCATGGTTGGCGATGACAGCGGGGCCACCATTGCCGGACCGGAGGAAAGCCAGGGCGCCGAGCGCATTCTCAACCAGGATGAAATCGACAACCTTCTGGGCTTTGAGGGCGATGAGGATGATGCCGCCGAGAATTCGGGCATTCGCGCCATCATCAACACCGCGCTGGTGTCATATGAACGCCTGCCCATGCTGGAGATCGTGTTCGACCGCCTGGTGCGGCTGATGACCACCTCCTTGCGCAATTTCACCTCGGACAATGTCGAGGTCAGCCTCGACAACATTTCCTCGATCCGCTTTGGCGACTATCTCAACTCCATTCCCCTGCCGGCCATTCTGGCGGTGTTCCGGGCCGAGCAGCTCGACAATTTCGGCCTGCTGACGGTGGATTCCAACCTCATCTACTCGATTGTCGACGTGCTTCTGGGCGGCCGCCGCGGCACCGCCGCGATGCGCGTCGAGGGCCGCCCTTACACCACCATCGAGCGGCAATTGGTGCAGCGCATGATCGAGGTCGTGCTGCAGGACGCCCATGCCGCGTTCGCGCCGCTGACCGAGGTGGACTTCTCCCTGGACCGGGTCGAGACCAACCCGCGCTTTGCCGCCATTGCGCGCCCGGCCAATGCGGCCATTCTGGTGCGCCTGCGCATCGACATGGAGGACCGCGGCGGCCGCATCGAGCTGCTGTTGCCCTATGCCACGCTGGAGCCGATCCGCAAAATGCTGCTGCAGCAGTTCATGGGCGAGAAGTTTGGCCGCGACAACATCTGGGAAACCCATCTGGCGTCGGAATTGTGGTCCACGCAGATGGAGGTCAGCGCCGTCATGGACGAGTTCGAGGTGCCCTTGCGGCAGATGATGGAACTCAAGGTCGGCGACACCATCATGCTGAACACCAGCCCGAACAGCGACATCACCCTGCGCTGTGGCAAGGTCACGCTGGCCAGCGGGCGCATGGGCCGCCTGGGCCGCCATCTGGCGGTCCGGCTGAGCGGCGGCCTGCAAACCGCGGCGCGGCGGCAATTGGAGGAGCAGATGTCATGACGCTTGCCCTGGGATTCGAGATCATGCTGGCGCTGTTGCTGCTGCTCACCGTGATCTATTGCTGGCGGCTGGAGAAACGCCTGAACGCCCTGCGCAGCGGCGCAGACGGCATGCGCGCCGCGGTGCAGGACCTGGTCACCGCCACCGGGCGTGCCCAGGCCTGTATCGAGGAGTTGCGCCGGGCCACGGAACAGGGCGGCGCCGAACTGGACAGCCGCATGAAAAGCGCGCGCCAGCTTGCCGCCGACCTGCAAAGGCTTGAGCGCAATGCCCGCATGCACAAGCCGGTGGCGGCCGTGGCGCCGTCCCGGCCGCGCCGCAGCGGCCTGATGGACCGGCTGGGGAAGGCCGGCTGATGCCCGCGCCGCGCCGCATTCTGGTCCTGGTGATGATCCTTGCGCTGGGCCTGCTGGCGCTGAAAATGCTGGCGGCCACATCCGGGATCGCGGCGCTGATCGACCCGGCCACGCCCGCCTGGGCCGCCTCCGCCAAACCCGCCCATGACACCGGCAAGGGGCACAAGAAACCGAAGAAGGCAGACAAGAAGGGGGATCACAAGCCAGAGGCAGATGCGCCCGAAGCAGAGGCCGTGGCCGATGCGGCCGATGCCGAAGCGCCTCCGCCGCCGCAATGTTCGCAAGGCGGCGCCGCCGAACAGGCCGGTTTGAGCGAAGCCGAACTGAATGTTTACATGAAGCTGGCCGAGCGCAGCAAATTGCTGGACAAGCGCGAAAGCGAGATCGCCACCAAGGAAGGCCTGCTGGAGGTGTCGCAGAAGAAGCTCGACCAGCGCATCGCCACGCTGCAGGCGCTGAAAGACGAAATCCAGTCCCTGCTGGGCCAGCTCGACGAGCAGGAAGAACAGCAGATGCAGGCCCTGACCAAGCTGTACAATTCCATGAAGCCCAAGGCCGCCGCCAAGATCTTCACAAGCCTGGATGAGGCGGTGCTGCTGCAGGTGGCCAGCCGCATGAAGGCCGACACGCTTGCCAAGGTGATGGCGGCCATGCCGCCGCAAAAGGCCAGCGCCCTGACCGCGGCCCTGGCCGCCCGCGACCGCCTGCCCGCCACGGCCGATGGCCTCGCCAGCCTGGCGCCAGGCCCCGGCAAGGCGGCCAAGAGCATGAACTGAGCGCGGGCTTTACATGCTATTAAACTGTCTCTCCTAAGCTGAGACTTCAGGCATTGCCGGACGGCTTTTGGAGAACACAATGGGAAATGCGCATGGCGAGGGTGAGATCATTACCCCTCCCAACACCTTACGGAAGAAAGTTGGCGGCAGGATGGGGCCCGCCAGCGAAGCCATGATTGCCACCGCGGAAGCGGCCATTGCCGATCTTTCGGACAATTTCGACCAGTGGATGAAAGACGAGGTCGGTAAGCTCGAGGCCGCCCGCAAGACCGTCATTGCCGAAGGCCTTGATGGCGACGCCGGACAGCGCTTGTTCAATGCCGCGCACGATCTGAAGGGCCTGGGCACCACTTATGGCTATCCGCTGGTCAGCCAGATCGCTGATTCCCTGTGCACCATCACCCTGGAAAAGGATGTGCGCGCCAAGGCGCCGATGAAGCTGGTCAACGCCCATGTGGACAGCATCCGCGCGATCGTCAACGGCCAGATCAAGACCGCGCAACATGCCACGGGGCAATCCCTGGCCAGGGAACTGGGCCAGCGCGCCAAGGAGTTTCTCGCCAGCGTTTAGAGCGGCGAATTACACTTAAGCGGCGGATTACACTGCACCCCCTTGGAAAACGCCCGGCTTTCCTGCACCTTGCAGGGCACGGGCCGCGCGGCGGGCGCCTGCCCGCCGGGACAAGAGTGAGGGGTGCCGTTCGATGCAGCTTATCGCAGCCAGCAAGGATGATCTTGTGGTGGTGTCGGCGCTGGTGCAGGACGGGGTCTGCCGGATCCGCGATCTGCACCGCGAAAGTGCGGCGCGGCGCTTCACCCTGGGCCTGAACCGCTTTCGCTGGGAAATGGTGCCCCGGGGCAAACAGCCCCTGCGCATCCGCTCGGGCCTGATGATCGAAGGCGTCAACGCCGTGCGCACACACAATCTTGAGCGCAGCAATCCCGATGCGGTGATCGACATTCTGGCGCTGGACTTTGCCGCCGATGACAGAAATCCCCCCGCCGGCACCCTGCGCATCGTGCTTGCCGGCGGCGGCGAGATCGCCCTCGATGTCGAATGCCTTGATGTCACCCTGGCGGATGTCAGCAAGCCCTGGCGGGCCCGGCGCCAGCCGGATCATGAAAGCGATGGCTGAGAACACGCGGCGGGACCGGATTGCCAGGCTGGACCTGGACGAGCGCTCGCTCAGCGCCCTCAGCGCCGATTCGGAGCACGAGCGCCGGGTGGCGATTTTCGACCTGCTGGAAGACAATGTCTTCCGCCCCAGGGATGCGCCGCCAGGGCCCTATGCCGTGCGGCTTTCGATCATCGAGCAGCGGCTGGTGTTTGACATTGCCTTGCTGGACGGCACGCCGGTGCGGCGGCTGATCCTGTCGCTGCGGCCATTCCGGCGCATCGTGCGGGACTATTTCATGATCTGCGAAAGCTATTATGACGCCATCCGCAGCGCCGCCCCGGCGCAGATCGAGGCCATTGATATGGGCCGCCGCGGCATTCACAATGAAGGCTCGGAACTGCTCGAAGAGCGCTTGCGGGGCAAGGTCGAGATGGACTTTGACACCGCCCGGCGGCTGTTCACCCTGATCAGCGCCCTGCATGTGAGAGGATAGACCGATGAGCGAAACCCCCAGGCGCGTGCTGTTTTCCTGCACCATGAACTCGATCCGCTCGCCCATGGCCGCGGCGCTGTTGCGGCGGCGCTATGGCGAGGCCATGACGGCCGATTCCTGCGGCGTCTATGAAGGTTATCTCGATCCCTTCATGGTCCAGGTGATGGAGGAATGGGGGGTCGATCTGGCCGGGCACGAGCCCAAGAGCTTCGACGATCTGGACCCGGCCAGCTTTGATCTGGTCATCGCCCTCACCGAAGAGGCGAAAGAGCGCGCCCAGGACTTCCTCAAGGACAGCAAGACCGTGCTGGAGTTCTGGGACACCCCCAACCCCACGGACGAAATGTTCGGCCCGCGCGATCTGCGCGTTCTCGCGTATCAGGACTGCCGCAATTTCCTTGACCGCAAGATCGCCGCGCGCTTTGGCAGCAAGACCTGACCGCAATGGCCTGCTGAGTGGCCTGCCTTTTGCGGCCTTTGGAAAACCCGTTTTGCCTTTTCCGCGGGAATAGCGGTGCGTCTGTCTATTCACAAAGGGCTTTC
>JALWUB010000017.1 GCA_026993275.1 Robiginitomaculum sp.
GCCTTTTCCCTCCTGCTCGGCAAGCGCCAGGATGGCGGGATACAGCACTGTGGTGGCGTGGGACTTGGACGGGTCAAAATTGTCATCCAGGTCCAGCGCATGGCCGGCCGTGCCATTGACCAGCGCTGCCCAGGGCGCCGCCAGGCGGCGGCTTTGACCGGCGGCCGTGCATGGCCCATCCCCCCAGGCGCTGACCACGTGCGCGGCCAATCTGGCCGCGGGTTCGGCAGCGCCCGGTATGGTCACGCCGATCTGGTCCACCAGTTCGCGCCAGGCCGAATGGCGCGCCTCGTGCGGCCATGCATCGCGCGCGGTTCCGGCCAGCCAGCCGCCATAAGCCTGCAAGGGATTGTCGTGCACTCGCAACTCCGCACAAAACAGGGGGCGCACGGCCCGCGGCGCAAAATGTCAAACCCGCATGGGGCGCGCAAGCAAAAGCTGCATATGCCGCCCTGAAGGCGCGCCTGATTCGCCGCACTGGTGCAAATGCTTTGCAGCAGCGCCGCCATGGCGTAAGGAAAAGGGCAATGGGGGTGAAACGGTTTGGGAGGCCGGATTTGGGCCGGGTTTTGAGCAAAACGCGCGGCAAGGCAGAGACTGTGCCGATCTATGCCCTGCCCGATCATGAGGTTGTCGAGCGCATGCTGCCCGGGCGCTTCGATGCGCCGGTGGATGATGCGGAGGCTGTTGCCCGCATCCGCGCCACCCCCGGGCTTGTGCCCGCGGCCATCGCGCCGGACAGCCGCAGCCCCGGTGAAGGGCGCATCTATTGGGTCGATATCGGCCAGCAGCCCTATCAGGACTGGCAGCATTTGTTCACCATCGAGCGGCTGGCGCGCGAAGGCCTGATCCGCACCGCCTTTGCCTCGTCCTTGCGGGTGCTGGATGCGGAGGGGCTGATTGCCGACGCCCTGACCCCGTCGGGCTTCATCTTTCATACCTCGCGCTGCGGCTCCACCTTGCTGGGCAAGGCGCTGGCGCGGCTGCAAGAGCACGTCGTGGTCAATCAGGGCGGACCGCTGCAACGGGGGTTCTGGGCCGCGCACACCGCCGAATTTACCAGGCCGCTTGACGGCAGCGCCGCCACCCGGCGCCGCCTGCGCACCCTTGTTCACGCCCTGACGCGCCCGCGGCTGGGCTGCGAACGCCACAGTTTTGTCAAGTTCATAAGCTGGAATACGCTCTATATGGACTTCATCGCCAGTGCCTTCCCGGGTGTGCCGTCCCTGTTCTTGTACCGGGATCCGGTGGAAGTCATCGCCTCGGTGATGAAAGAAACCACGGCGGTCCTGATGGCCCGGGATCTGCCGCAAGCCTGTTTCCTGACCGGCAAGAGCATGGAGCAGGTGCGGCAGATGAGCGATGCGGTCTATCTGGCGCATTGCTACAACAATTATTTCGGTGCCGTGTTGAACTCTCCGCTGAAAACCCTTAAGGTCTTGAATTATTATGATCTTAGACCTGACACATTCGAGCACATCCTGCGCTCGGCCTTCGGCTTCACGCCCGCGCGGGATGTTGTCGAGCGGATGTGCGGTCAGTTTGCGTTTCATGCGAAGGATGATAGTGATACGCGGTCGTTTGCCGGGGACGGGGCGCGCAAGCGCGCTTCTGTTGCGGGCGCGGTGCGGGCGCAGGTTGCGGGCATTACGGCGGCGCGGTTTTCGCGGTTGCGCGATGCGCCGCAGGCTGTTGCGGGGCGTTTTGGAGCGGCCGGGGCGGCTGGAACAGGGCTGGGCAGGGGTGCCGGACAGGGGCGCCAGGCGGTAAAGGGTAAATGAGTTCATGAGTGAAGTTGTTGCGGCGCCGGCCCTGCTGTCGGTCATCATTCCCAACCACAATTACGGGCGCTTTATCGGCGAGACGGTGGCCAGCCTGGCGCGCCAGGACTATGCGCCGATGGAGGTGGTGATTGTCGATGATGCGAGCACGGACGATTCGGTTGCGATCATCAAGGATCTGATTGCGTCTTATGCGGGGCAGCTGGACATCCGCCTGATCGAGCAGGCGCGCAATGCGGGCAAGGTTGCGGCGGTGAACCGGGCGCTGCGCGAGGTATCGGGGCAGTATTGCCTGCTGCTGGATTCCGATGACTATCTGATGGACAATCATGTGGTGCGCACGCTGGCGGTGCTGGAGCGGGCGCGGGCGGCGGACCCACATGTGGGCTTTGTCTACATGGACTGCCATCTGATCGACGCCAACGGGACGTTTCTGGAGCGCGGGCGCTCGGCGCCGTTTGATGCGGAGCTGATCAAGACCTTGAGCTATATTCCCGAGCCGGCGCTGGTGCTGATGGAGGCGATGCAGCAGGCGGCGCCGTTTGACGAGAGCATCCGCAAGGGCACCAAGCAGGACAAGTGGTGCCGGATCATCG
>JALWUB010000018.1 GCA_026993275.1 Robiginitomaculum sp.
TGCTTGGCCGGGGCGAAGATGGCCGATTGCGCCCCCATCAGGAACAGGACAAACAGCAGAATGGGCGCGGAATTGAGGTAAAAGCCGATGGCGGCGCCGGTCATCAGGACAATTTCCGCCAGCTTGGTCAGCTTGAGCACGCGATCCAGCGCAAAGCGGTCGGCAATCTGCCCGGCCAGGGCGGAAAACAGGAAGATCGGCAGGGTGAACACGGTGGCCGCCACCGGCACCAGCACTTCGCGCGGAATGCCCGGCATATGCAGCCCGCCAAAGGTGATCAGGATGATCAGCGAATACTTGAACAGATTGTCATTGAAGGCGCCAAGCGACTGGGCCACCAGCAGGGGGCCAAAGCGGCGCTGGGCGAGAAGCTGAAAGGCGGTGGCGTCACTCATCTACGCTGGTCCTGGTCAAACAGGCGCGCACCGCGGCCCGGTCACGGCACAAAAGGCCTGGCCATTATCCTTTATCGCGCCGCCCCGCCCAGGGCAAATCCTTGCGCCGGCCTTCAGCATCCGCTGTCCAGATAGGCTCTTATCGCCACGAACACCGCATCGAACATGGGTTTGGTCAGGCGCCGGGTATTGGTGTTGTAGCGCGAGCAGTGATAGCTGTCGAAAAGCCGCACACGGCGGCCCTGGCTTTCCAGGTCATGACAGGCGCCATGGCCGAACGGATGGGCGGCGCGGCGCAGGCCCAGTGTGGACAGCACATTGTCATGGGCGATGCGCCCCAGCGCCAGCAGCGCCGTGAGCCTGGGCAGATGCGCCATCCGCGACACCAGAAAGGGGCGGCAGGCGCGCGTTTCTTCGCCCAGGGGCTTGTTTTGCGGCGGCACGCAGCGCACCGCATTGGTGATCATGCAGTCATGCAGGCGCAAATCATCATCGCCATTCCTGTCATAGCGGCCGGAAGAAAAGCCGTGTTTGGCGAGGGCGTCATAAAGATAGCCGCCGGCGCCATCGCCGGTGAACGGGCGGCCGGTGCGGTTGGCGCCGCCGCGTCCCGGGGCCATGCCCACCACGAGCAGCCGGGCCTGCGGGTCGCCAAAGGAGTCCACCGGGGCATTGTGCCAGCCGGGCTGGTCGCGGGCGATGGCCTGGCGGTAGGCCGCAAGGCGCGGGCACAGGGTGCAGTCCCGCGGCGCCTCGGGCGGAATGGCGGCGGTGTCCATCAGGCTTCAGACCGTGACCGGTTCATCGTCGGCGGGCCGTGCCGGGCGGGCAATCTGCCCGGCCAGCTCCTCAAGCTCGATAAAGGCATCCGCCGTGCGGCGCAGATCGTCAGAGGCCACCGGCGGGTTCGACTTGAGGGTCGACACGACACTGACCCGGACGCCCTTTCGCTGGATGGCGCGCAGCAGCGGGCAGAAATCGCCATCGCCGGAGCACAGGATGATGTGATCCAGCCAGTTGGCGGCCTGCAGCGCATCCACCGTGATGTCGACATCCATATCGCCCTTGGTGCGCTTTCTGCCGCTCAGGGGGTCTGTGTATTCCTTCGCCGTCTTGGAAATGATGGTGAAGCCATTATAGTCGAGCCAGTCCACCATCTTGCGCAGCGGCGAATATTCCTGATCGTCCATCAGGGCCGTGTAATATTTGGCGCACACCAGGCGGCCGCGCTTGCGGAACCATTCCAGCAGCTTGGCGTAGTCGATTTCAACATTCAGTGCCCGGACCGAGGTGTAAAAATTGGGGCCGTCTATGAACAAGCCAATCCGTTCGTCAGGGTAAAATGCCATGTTCGCTATCTCTCAATAAATGGATCAAAATGCAAAGCGATCACTCAAGGGCCGCCAGGCCCAGCAAAGCCTATATTGCTTTGGGTGCCAACCTCCCTTTTGCGGGAATGTCACCGGCGCAGACAATCATGGCGGCAATTCTAGCGCTTCACGGCCATGGCGCAAGAGTTTGCAGTGCGTCGCGGCTCTGGCGCAGCCCGGCCTGGCCGGACCCGGCGCAGCCTGCCTATGTCAATGCCGCCATCAGGGTATCGACGCGGCTGGCGCCTTTGGCGCTGCTGCGCCGCCTGCGTGCCATCGAGCGCCGCTTTGGCCGCCAGCGCGGCCGGCGCAATGCGCCGCGCACGCTCGATCTGGACCTGATCAGCTATGAAGGCGTTGCCCTGCGCAGCCGGGTGCTGACCCTGCCGCATCCGCGCGCCATGGGGCGGGCCTTCGTGCTCCTGCCCCTCAGCCAGGTCTGCACGGGGCGGCGCTTTCCCGGAAGCCGCAAGACCCTGCAGGCGCTGATTGCGGCCTTGCCGGAGGCGGAGCGGCGGGCGGTGCAGATGCTGGCGGCACCGGACGGGTGCGCCGGGACTGCGCAAGCCTTGGATTTGCCGCTTGCCTTGAACAGTGCGCAA
>JALWUB010000019.1 GCA_026993275.1 Robiginitomaculum sp.
ATCTGGGGCTGGCCCTGCCCGCGGCGTTTTGCTTTTCGGTTCTGCTGGTGACCTTGCGGCTGTGCGAGGAAAACGAAATGGATGCGCTGGAAGGCAGCGGCCTCTCCATTCAGCGCATCGCCCTGCCCTATATTGGCGTCGGGGTGGTGCTGGCCCTGGTCAGCATTGCCCTGTTTGGCTATGTGCAGCCTTACAGCCGCTATGCCTATGGGGCCATCAAGCATGCGCTGCTCAACTCCCCGTGGGATGCCCGCGTCATCCCCGGCACATTCATCGATACCGGCAACGGCATGCGCCTCAGCGCCCTGGAGGTGGGACCGGAGGGGCGCAAGCTCACGGATGTGTTCGTCTTCCAGACCACGGCCAGCCAGAACGGCACTGGCCCCGTCGAAACCGCCATTACGGCCAGGACCGGGGAGCTTGTCGTGCGCAAGGATGCGGGCAAGCTGGCGCTGCACTTGCGCGATGGCATCACCATGCCCACCAATGAGGATGGCAGTGTTTCGGCGCTTGGCTTTGATTCCCTGACCATCACGCGCGATTATTCGGCGCAAGCGCCCTTGTTCAGGCCACGCGGGCTGAACGAGCGCGAAATGACCATGGGGGAATTGTGGCGGGAGATCCATTTGCCGGGCCCGGCAGACCGCAGGGCCCGCATGCGATCCGAATTTCACGCCCGGCTGGTGCGCGGCCTTTCGCTGATCTTTCTGCCCATGCTGGCTGTGCCCATGGGCCTTTCGGCAAAACGCACGCCGCGCTGGGAAAGCATTGCCCTGACCGGAGTCATCATTGTCGCCTATCACCAGTCCATTCAGTTGCTGGAAGGCTTTGGCGATCTGCAACTCATTGACCCCGCCCCGGCCTTGTGGGGCCTGGGCGCGGCTTTCGGCCTGTTTTGCACCTGGCTGTTCTTCTTTACCAAGGGCCAGGGCCGCGGCATGCCCTTGCGCCAGGTCTTCCGCCTTGTCGATTTCACCGCCCGGCGCATCAGGCGCCTGTTCCCGAAGCGCTCCTTTCTGGATAACGGGCCGCAAACGCCATGATTCTGTCCCGCTATCTTTCCCGGCAAATGGCGATCAGGGTGCTCTGGGTGCTGCTGGCCTTCACCGCGCTGATGCAGCTGATCGACCTGCTGGGCGCCTCGACCGACATTATCGAGCGCGGCGAAGGCATCATGGGCTTCCTCAAATATATCGCCTTGCGCACCCCGGCCACCATGGAAAACCTGGTGCCGATTTCAACGCTGCTGGGCGCGGCCCTGACGTTCTTTGCGCTGGCGCAAAACAGCGAGATGATTGCCCTGCGCGGCTCGGGGCACACCCCATACCGGGCCGTCATGATGCTGGTGCCGCTGGCCCTGTTTATCGGTATCGTCTCGTTTTTTGTATCAGACCGCATCGTGCCTTGGGCAGACAAGAAATTTGTTGCCTGGTGGGAACGCACCGAGCCGCAAAACCCTGCCAAGGCCGGCAAGACCGATGATGCACAGAAAAACGAGGTCTGGGCCCGGACAACCACCAGCGTCGTGCGCATCAAATCCCACAGCGATGGCGGCAAGACGCTTGAGGGCGTCACCATCTATGAGCTGGATAGCAGCCAGCAACTGACCGGGCGCATCCAGGCCAAGACCGCCCAGTGGCAAAAGGACAAGGCTGTCTGGATTCTCAAAGGCGTTGATGTCTTCAGCGGCAACGAAGCCGATTCAAGCACCTACAGCATGTCTGCCATGATCTGGCACACGGCGCTCACACCGGCGACCGTTCTGGAACTGGCCAATCCCGATGTGAGCATTTCCACGTCCAGCTCGCGGCGGGTGATCAAGGGCCGCAAGGCGGGCGCGCGCTCCGGCGATTATTATGAACTGCAATTGCAAAAGGCCTATCTGTCGCTGTTTTCACCCCTGATCATGCTGTTGCTGGCGGCGCCTGTTGCCGCAGGCCTGCGCCGCTCCGGCACCACCACGCGCAATCTTGGCTATGCCATTATTGCCGGTTTCGCATTCCTGCTGACCGATGGCATCATGCTGTCCCTTGGCGAAGCCCATATCGTGCCCACCATGGCCTCGGCCTGGGCCCCGGCAGCGCTCTTTGCCACCACCGGACTTTTTGCCCTGCTCACGCTGGAGAACTAGGCGCGGGCGTCTTCAGCCACTCGGCAACGGTTTTGGGGCTGGGCACGCCGCCGGCATGAACCAGCTTGCCATCCACGACGACACCCGGCGTGGACATGACGCCCGCCTGCATGATCTCGGCCATGCCGGTGACTTTCTCGAGCTTGACCGGCACACCCAGTTCCGCGGCCTTTTTTTCTATGAGGTTCGCGGTGTTGACACAATTGCGGCATCCGGAGCCCAATACCTTGATGTGCAGCATGATGTTTTCCTTTCAGGCAAAAAGTGTATTGAACATGTATCCCACCCCGATAAAGGCGGCGGAAAGGATGAGCACAAAAGTGCCGATCAGTTGCGGTTTCAGCACCTTGCGCAAGATAATCATTTCGGGCAGGGACAGCGCGGCAACGCTCATCATCAGCGCCAGCACCGTGCCAATGGGCACGCCCTTGGCGGTGAGCGCCTCCACCACCGGGATCACCCCGGTGGCATTTGAATAGAGCGGCACACCGATGAGCACCGCCAGCGGCACCGCAAAGGGGTTGCCGGCACCGGTGAAGCGGGTGAAGAAGGATTGCGGCACAAAGCCATGCAGCCCAGCGCCCAGGGCCACGCCAATCAGCACATAAAGCCATATGCGGCCGACGATTTCGCGCACCTCGCCCCGGGCAAAGGCCAGCCGCGCCGCCATGGTGTTTTCGGTTTGCGGCACCTGGGCATCGCCCATGCGAATTTTCCAGACATAGTCCTCGACCCATTTTTCCAGGTGCAGCACCTGGATCAGCAGACCGCCGCCAACACCGACGAGCAGCCCGGCAGCCACATAGAGAAGGGCAATCTTCCAGCCCAGTGTCGCGCCCAGAATGACCACGGCCACCTCATTGATCATGGGCGAGGCAATCAAGAACGCCATGGTCACCCCAAGCGGTATGCCCGCCTCCAGAAAGCCGATGAAAAGCGGCACCGAAGAGCAAGAGCAAAACGGCGTCACCGCCCCCAGCAGAACCGCCAGGGGATAGGAGACAAAGCCGGAGCGCCCGCCGACAATCCTGCGCACCTGCTCCGGCGAGACCATGGCCCGGAAAAATCCCATGGCAAAAACGATGACCGCCAGCAATACGAAGATCTTGGTGACGTCCTCGATGAAGAAATGCACCGCCTCGCCCAGAGGCGTGCCGGGGACGAGGCCCATCAGGCGATAGGCCAGCAGGTCGGCAAGACGGGTAAATATGGCAAACATCCGTGTCTCTTTCCTGTTCAGCGTTCGGCATTGGCGAGCGTGTCAATGCGCCAGGCCGCACCCGCCGGATCGTGGCCTTGCCGGCCTGGCCTCGCAGACATGGCATCGAGACGGCGGCTGTCCGCCCGGTGTTCGGGCACAGCCGAAGCCGCGCTGGCCATGAGGCGCAAAATTTCCTGTTGCCAGGAAGCAAGCGATGGGTTCAGGCCATAGAACACCCATTGGCCTGCCCGCCGCGCCCTGACCACACCGCCCTTGCGCAAGGCGGCCAGATGGCGAGAAACAAAGGGTTGCGGCAGGTCCAGCGCCGTCACCAATTCGCACACGCACAACTCGCCGTGTTCGACAAGCAGGCGCAAGATCCGGCGGCGGGTCTCATCGGCCAAAAGGGTATAAAAGTCTGCGGGCATGGCTGTTCCTCGGAATGGCTGCATAAATATATGCATTACCATATATATGTAAACGCGCATATTGTCGCAGGCGCCAGAAAGGCGCCGCAAACAGGACAGACACAAAAGAATTGACATGCCCGGCCATGCACTGCCCAATGACGCGCCAAGGAGAGGGGCAATGCCATGGCCGAAAAACAGACCGTGCTGGTGACCGGCGCATCGGGCTTTATTGCCAAGCACTGCGTCAAGAAACTGCTGGACGAGGGCTATAGCGTGCGGGCGTCCGTGCGCACGCCTGCGCGCACGGACGAGGTACGCGCCGCCGTTGATCCCGAAGGCAAGGCTGCCGACAGGCTTTCCTTCGTCACCCTTGATCTGACCAAGGATGATGGCTGGGATGCGGCAGCAGAAGGGTGCACCTATGTGCAGCATGTCGCCTCGCCATTCCCGCCGGCTGAACCGGAAAGCGAGGACGAACTCATCAAACCGGCGCGGGACGGGGCATTGCGGGCTTTGCGCGCCGCGGCCAAAGCCGGGGTCAAGCGCGTTGTGCTGACCTCTTCGGTGGCGGCCGTGGCCTATGGCCGCACGCCGGAGGAAGAGAAAGCGCAACAGGACCGGGTGTTCAATGAAGACGACTGGTCCAATCCCGATGGCCCGATCAGCGCCTATGCCAAGAGCAAGACCCTGGCCGAGCGTGCCGCCTGGGATTTTATCAATTCAGACGAAGCCGGGGGCATGGAGCTGGCGGTGATCAATCCCGGCGGCGTTCTGGGGCCGCTTCTGGACAAGCGGATTTCCACATCCGGGCAAATCATCTCGCGCCTGCTTGGCGGCCAGGTGCCGGCCTGCCCGCGGCTGAACTGGAGCCTGATTGATGTGCGCGATGTCGCCGATGCGCATTTTGAGGCCATGCTGCGCCCCGAAGCCGCTGGCAAGCGTTTCATTCTGGTGGCGGACAATGCCTGGATGCTGGACATTTCCAGGGCTCTGGCGCGTGCAGGGTTCAAGACCCCGACCCGGCAATTGCCGGATTTCGTCCTGCGGCTGCTGGCGCGCTTTGACAAGACCCTGAGAATGATCGTGCCCGGCCTTGGCAAACAGACCCGTTTTGACAATACGCGCCTGCGCGAGGTTTTGGGCATTACGCCGCGTCCGGTCGAGGAGATGGCCGTCGCCATGGCGCAAAGCATGCGCACCCATGGTGCCGTTTAAGGGCGTGACCGCACATGACTCTGACAGATGCCCAGATCAACACGCTCACCCAGCAGGGCATTGCCGCCCTGCAAAAGGGAGAGGGCGCGCAGGCCCGCACCCGGTTTGAGGAAATTGTCGCGGCCAGACGCGGCCATGCCGGCGCATGGCTGGGCCTGGCCTATGCCTGCAACCAGCTCAATGATTCCGAAGCCATGATGACGGCGCTTGACCGCTGCCTGGCGCTGGAGCCGGCCAATCTGCATGCGCTTCTTCTGAAGGCGGATTCCCTGCACAACAGCGGGCAGAAACGCCAGGCCCTTGGCTTTTACCAGGCGGCGCTGACCGCGGCGGGACGGCTTGGCAACGCCATCCCGCCAGATCTGCGTCCTGGACTGCAAAGGGCACAGGCGGCCGTGCAGGCAGCGGCCAGTGAATACACCGCATATTTGCGCTCGGCACTGGCCGGCAAGGGCATGGACATTGCCAAATCCAGCCGCCGCTTTGCCCTGTCTTTCGATCTCGCGACCGGCAAGCGCCAGATTTATCTGCAAGAACCAAAATGCTATTACTATCCGGAATTGCCGCAAATCCAGTTTTATGACCCGGCCGATTTCGACTGGGCCGAAGCCGTGCAAGCGTCAACGGATGACATCCGCGAGGAATTGCGGGCCGTCTTGCGTGAGGACAACAGCTTTACACCCTATCTTGAGGACCTGCCCGGCATTCCGCACCTGAACAACGAACCCCTGGTCAACAATCCGGCATGGGGGGCTTTCTATTTTTGGAAAAACGGCCCGTTTGTCGAGGAAAACGCGGCGCGCTGCCCCAAAACCGTTGCCGCGCTGGAGTCCGTGCCCTTGCCACGCATTGAGCACCACAACCCCAGCGTCCTGTTTTCACTGCTCAAGGCCCACACCCGCATTCCGCCACACAATGGCATGCTGAACACCCGCCTGATCTGTCATTTGCCGCTGATCGTGCCCAAGGATTGCGGCGCCTTGCGCTGTGGCAATGAAACCCGTCCATGGGTCGAGGGCAAGCTGCTGATCTTCGATGATTCCATCGAGCATGAAGCCTGGAACAACAGCAACGAAACCCGTGTGGTGCTGCTGTTTGACATCTGGCGGCCGGAAATCCCCCTCGAAGACCGCGCCCTGATCACCGCCATGCTGGAAGCGGTGGAGGCATACAAGCACCTGGACGGCTGACTTCCTGCTCGCCTCTTTTTCTGGCGCCTGGCCTGTCAATCCAGGCAGTGTTGTGCGCCGGGCCGGGCGACGGAAAACCCGGCCTTGCGGATGGCCGCAGAGGCCGCGCTGTGGCGGTCATGCGCCGGGTTGGTGTGATTGAGGTGAATGAAATGCACCTTTGCCCGCTCTGCCCGCGGCAAGGCCGCCAGCCGCGCCATGGTTCGCGTGATAGAGGGGTGCGGGATTTTCGACATGTCCCGGCCCGGCAGCTCGTCCCCGCTATAGAAGGTGCCATCGAGAAACAGGAGATCGTTGGCGGCAATCACATCTTCAATATGCGTGCCCATGGCGTCCCACTGCTGCCAGGAATCGATATCGGGCAGATAAATCACGCTCTTGCCCGGCCCGGCAATGCGAAACCCGGCGGTTTCGGAAAACTCGTCCCGGTGCGGCACCAGAAAGGGTGTCACCCGCAGCGCCTTGCCCAGTTGCACAGCCCGGCCTGCCTGCAAGGGCTGAAGCGCGATATTGCGCAAGCGCACAAGCTGGCTCCAGGGGCCATTTGCCTGCAAAAAGGCCGCCATCTTCGGCATGGCATAAACGGGCAGATCCCTCGCCCCCATGGCCTCACGGCCAAATTGCGCCAGGCCAAGATAATGGCCGATATGGGCATGGGTGAGAAACACGCCGTCCAGACGGTAACCGGTCCCGCCAAGCCAGTGATCAAGCCTGTAAAGCTGGGTCTTGATGCCCGGCGTTGCATCAAGCAGATAGCGTGCGCCGCTGCGCCCATCCACCAGGGCAATGGCCGTGGCCAGCCGTGCCTGCGCCGGGTCATGCCAGGCCGGGTCGCTGTCCACGCCAATCTGCGGCTTGCCTGCATCTTGCGCCGTGCCGAGCACATAAAGCGCAACGGTGCACCTGCTGGGTGCAGCGGCCTGGGCCGCACTCCCCCAGACTGCCATAAAAAACAGGATTTTCAGTATTTTTCCCAAAGAAATTTGAGCCATCAATCCGCCCCTCTTGCACGCTATATGGCCATGACAGTGCCCTTCGCGCATGTAAAATACCATTGCAATTTGCTCAAACTGCTTTATGAGCGTCCTCGGATTACGTTATTGCTCCTTCTGAGGACCCGACTTTGGAATTTATTACAGAGCCTTTCCAAGGCAAAACTGGTCGCTGTGCGATTTCCCTGTCTGTTTCTAAAGCTCACAACACCTTCACATACGGACTATTACGAACTCCTGTTTTTTCCGGAAATTGTTCCGGGAATTTGGTGCAGTACAGATATTAAAGGAAACTGACACATGGCTACTGGTACAGTAAAATGGTTTAACGCCACCAAGGGTTACGGCTTTATCGCCCCGGAAGATGGCGGCAAGGACGTTTTCGTCCACATCACCGCTCTTGAAAAGGCTGGCATTTCCGGCCTCAATGACGGCCAGAAGGTCACTTATGAAATCACCACCAACCGTGGCAAGCAAGCTGCGGCTGACGTGCAACTGGCTGACTGATTTCTGATCATATCCGGCCTCACAGCCGGATGAAGCAATGCGCAAATCCCAAAGCGGCCGCACGAGCGCGCCGTTTTGGGGCTTGCGCATTTTGCGTTGTGCTCATGCAGATTTGCGTGCCTGCACCCGGTAGGCGCAGCGGCGCGCGCCATCCAGCATGTGCTCTGTGCGCGCAACCTCGGCTTCTGCGCCCAGCACCGCCTTGAAGACATTCAGCTCGTTGGCGCACAATCGCGTGCACGCGCTGGCGGCGGCACAAACAGGGCAGTGGTTTTCGATCAAAAGCCAGCCTTCCCCGTCACGCACAACGTCCGCCATATAGCCCTCGTCCTTGCGTAATTGTGCCAGTTTGCGCACCTTCTCCTCAAGGGTTTTCAGCCCGGCCATGGCCGTCCCGTATGCCTTGGTCTGGGCAGCGCTGTGGCGGTCGATGATGGCGCGCAGGCCCGCTTCGCCAAATTGCGCCTGCATATGCCCCAGCAGATCAACCGCCAGGTCCTGATGGGCGTCCGGAAACAGGGGCTGCGCCTTTTCTGTCAGTGACCATTGCTTTTGCGGGCGGCCGCGGCCGGACGGAATGGCCTCGCCGCACACCAGGCCCTCGTCTTGCAAAGCGTAAAGGTGCTGGCGCACCGCCATGGCGGTCACCCCGAAACGCTTGGCCAGAACGGCTGCAGACAGCGGCCCCTGGCGTTTGAGTGTGTCGAGGATGGCCCGGCGCGGATCGCGCGGGCGCTTGCTGTCCGGCCGGTCTTGCTGACTCATGACCGGATTTTATAAAGCACTTGCTTTCTTATTCAAGAGCGTTATACAAAGAAATATCTTTAATTAATGGAGGGCGCCATGACCCGGATCGAGCATGCCAACATTGTCGTTGATGAAATTGAACCCACGCTGGCATTCTTGCAGGCGGCGCTGCCGCACTGGCGCGTGCGCGCATCCGGGCATTCGGAATGGTATGGAAAACCGCGCAAATGGCTGCATTTTGGCGACGATTATTCCTATATCACGCTCAATGATGATGGCGAAGGCGCACCGCGCGACCTGAAAGGCCATGCCCAGGGCCTGGCGCATATCGGCTTTGCCATCACCGGCCTGGATGCGCTGATCGAACGCCTGAAAAAGGCTGGCTACACGCCCAAACAACCTGCGGGCCGCGCGCCCTTTCGCCGCAATGTCTATTACATCATTCCCTCAGGCCTGGAATTCGAGTTTGTCGAATATCTGAGCGACATTCCCTCAGAGCGCAATGCGGACCAGCCCCAAACGGCTTGACCCCATCACTATCCCGGCCATCAATGCAGCTGCATGCCTGGGTTTGACTTCACGTTTGGCCCTGTCTGTATTGGCCCTGGCAGCGAAATTCCGAGTCATGTGTCCCCTGAAAGCGCCATAGGGCAGCCCAATTTTCTATCCAAAGGCACATGTGCCTTACCTGGATTTCCGCCGCCTTTTGAGCTGCGGTATGTGCAATTGGCCGCGCCGCCCCCTTGCCAGCGCAGGCTTTGCTCCTATAGTGCGCCGCCTTGTGGATGCGGTCCTGGGCGCACAAGGGGCGGACATGGTGTCCGGCCTGCAAACAGGAGCCACCGCGGCTGAGGATCAGACCCTGTCCCTGCCGCGCCGCACCAGAACAAAAGGGAAGCTTATGCCTTTATATGAACACGTCCTCATTGCGCGTCAGGACATTTCCGCGCAACAGGTGGATGCCCTGGTCGAGGGCCTGAAGGCCTTCATCGAGGAAAACAATGGCAAGGTGGGCAAGGTCGAGTACTGGGGCCTGCGCACCATGGCCTATCGCATGAAAAAGAACC
>JALWUB010000020.1 GCA_026993275.1 Robiginitomaculum sp.
CCTGTAATACTCACGGTACCATTGCGCCATTCTGGCCATGCCTTCTTCCACGCTGGTCGCCGGTTTGCAGCCGGTGAGCTGTTGCAGCAGACGGGTGTCGGCGCAGGTGTTGACCATGTCCGCCGGCTGCATGGGGCGCATGTTCATCTGGAACGTCCTGCCGGTGGCCTGCTCGATGGCCTTGATGAAGTCCATCAGGCCGACAGGGCTGGCATTGCCGATATTGACCACCCGGTGCGGCGCCACGGGACTGAGCGAATCATGACGGCCCACCGGCTTGCCCGCCTCCGGGATGGCAGCCATGAGCTTTTCAAGCGACATGGCCAGGTCCTCGACATAGGTGAAATCGCGGCTCATGCGGCCATGGTTGAACACATCAATGGGCCGGCCGTGCATGATCGCGTCCAGGAACAGAAACGGCGCCATGTCGGGCCGCCCCCAGGGGCCGTAAACGGTAAAGAAGCGCATCATGGTCACCGGCAGCCGGTAGAGATCGGCGTAGGAATGCGCCATCAGTTCCGCCGCCAGCTTGGTGGCCGCATAGATGGTCAGCGGGTGCGCGGTGCGGTCAACCTCCCTTGCCGGAAAAGAGGTGTTGGCGCCATAGACCGAACTGGTCGAGGCCATCAGCAAATGCGCGACCTCATGGCGTTTGCTGGCCTCGAGGATGTGAAACGAGCCGGTCACATTGGCCGAAACATAGTCTTCGGGATGGCTGAGGCTGTGGCGCACCCCGACCTGCCCGGCCAGATGCACCACATGGGTGGGGCGCACCGCCTCAAACAGCGCCTCCACGCCTGCGCGGTCTTCAATGTCGAGCTTGCTGAACGAAAACCCGGGCTTGTCTTGCAGGCGTTGCAGCCGCGCCTGTTTCAGCGCTGGATCATAATAGGGCGTCATGGCGTCCAGGCCATGCACCGCCTGCCCCTGTGCCAGCAACCGTTTGGCCAGAAAAAACCCGATAAACCCGGCCACGCCGGTAATCAGAACGCGCGGCGCAGGCGCTGTCATCCCGCCATCACCTTGATCGGCCCCGTTTCGCTGCCGGTGACGAACTGTTCCACATACGGGTTGCCCGAATGGTCCACGTCCTTGGCCGGGCCGCGCCAGATGATCTTGCCCTCATAGAGCATGGCAATCTCGTCGGCGATCTTGCGCGCCGACACCATGTCGTGGGTGATGGAAATGGCGGTGGCCCCCAGGGCGCTGACCTGGCGGCGAATGAGATTGTTGATGACATCGGCCGTGATCGGATCCAGCCCGGTCGTCGGCTCGTCAAAAAACATGATTTGCGGCCGGGCGACGATGGCGCGCGCAAGGCCAACGCGCTTTTGCATGCCGCCCGACAGCTCCGCCGGGCGCAGCAGCGCCGTGTCCGCTTCCAGATTGACCTGGGCCAGTGCCGCAATGGCATGCTCCCTGGCCTGCTTGCGTTTCATGCCATCGGCGTAGAGCAGGCGAAAGGCGACGTTTTCCCAGACGGTGAGCGAATCGAACAGGGCGCCGCCCTGAAACAGCATGCCGAACTTGGCCATCACCTTGGCCTGCTTGCGCCCCGACAGGCCGTTGACCTTCTCGTTGTCGATGCAGATGGTGCCCTTGTCGGGGTGCATCAGGCCCAGAATGCATTTCAGCAGCACCGATTTGCCCATGCCCGAGCCGCCAATGATGACCAGCGAGCGCCCGGCCGCCAGGTCCAGATCAATGCCGCGCAGCACATGGTTGCTGCCAAAGGACTTGTAAACGCCGCGCAGGGAGATTTTCGGGGTATCAGCCATGGTGCCTGGTCAAACGAAAAGCGTGGTGAGAACGTAATTGGCGGCAAAGATCAAGATCGCCGCACTGACCACCGCATTGGTGGTGGCGCGGCCCACCCCTTGCGCGCCGCGGCGCGAATTGTAGCCATGGTAACAGCCCATCAGGGCAATGATATAGCCAAACACGGCGGCCTTGATGAGGCCCGAGATCACGTCCCAATTGGTGACAAAGTTCATGGTGTTGCGGATATAGGTGGCGCCATTGAAGCCCAGCGTCTGGGTCGAGACGGCATAACCGCCAAACACCCCGATAATGTCGGCAACAAGCACCAGCAGCGGCACGCAGATGACCGCTGCCGTCACCCGCGGCGCCACCAGAAAGCGGAACGGGTCGGTGGACAGGGTCTTGAGGGCGTCGATCTGTTCGGTGACGCGCATGGCGCCGATCTCGGCGGCCATGGCGGCGCTGACCCGGCCGGCCAGCATCAAGGATGCCAGCACCGGGCCAAGCTCGCGGGTAATGCCCAGCACGACAATATCGGGCACGAACTGTTCGGCATTAAAGCGCGAGCCGCCGGTATAGATGTTCAGCGCCAGCGCCGCGCCGGTAAACACCGCCGTCAGGCCCACCACCGGCAGCGAGAAAAAGCCGATGCGCAAAAGCTGCGCTCTGAGCTGGTCAAGATACCAGGGCGGCGCCAGCGCAGCCATCAGCCCGCGCACGGAAAAGATCGCCAGCGCCCCGGCGGTGCGGATCAGCGCCAGCGTGGCGCGGCCAATGATTGCCAGCGGATTCATGAATGCCTTCCCTCGTAAACGCGCTCAAGGCGGGCGCCGAGCCCGGTGAGCACCTCATAGGACACAGTTCCCGCCGCCTTGGCAAGCGCTTCCAGATCATCTCCCAGCACCGTGAAGCTGTCGCCAGGGCGCGGCGCCGGGTCAAGGCCGCTGGCATCAAAGGCCGACAGGTCCATGGAGACGCGCCCGGCAATGGCTGCCCTTTGCCCGGCAAAGCGGGCGAAACCCGCCGGAGAGGCGCTGCGCGGCAGCCCGTCGGCATAACCCAGCGCCAGAATGGCCACCGCCATGTCCCTTGGCGCCACAAAGTCTGCGCCATAGCCGACGCCTTCGCCCGCTTTCAGGGTGCGCACTTGCAAGACCGGGGCTTCGATGCGCGCCACTGCGGCAAGCGCCGGGCCGCCCGCATCCAGCGGCGCGCCGCCATAAAGGGCGATGCCGGGCCGGGTCAGGTCAAAATGAAAATCCGCGCCATGCAGAATGCCGGCGGAGCTGGCGAGGCTGGCGCGCACACCGGGAAAGGCCGCAGCGATGGAGCGAAAGCGCTGCAATTGCCGGGCATTGAGAGCATGGCCGGGGTCGGAGGCGCAGGCCAGATGGCTCATCACCAGGCTCAATTCCAGGCCCTCCAGCGCGGCGGCGTCAAAGTCCCGCCAGGGCAGGCCCAGCCGGTTCATCCCGGTATCCACATGCAGCGCCGCGGGCGTGTCCGCCGCGGCCTCGCGCCACAGGGCGATCTGCTCATGGGTGTTCAGAACCGGGGTCAGGGCCTCGCGGCGCATCAGCGCCACCGTTTCGGCGCAGACGCCATCCAGCACAAGGATTTCCGCCGCGGGCCCGAGCACGCGCCGCGCCTGCACCCCCTCGGCGGCATTGGCGCAAAAAAAGCTGGTGCAGCCAGCCTCGCGCAGCACCGGCGCAACCTGTTCCAGCCCCAGGCCATAGGCATTGGCCTTGATCGCCGCCCCGGTGGCTGCCGCGCCCGAACGCGCCGCCATCAGCCGGTAATTGGCGCGCAGCGCATCCAGATCGACAATCAGGCGCGGGCGGGACGGATAAGCACACACAGCAGTCATGCCCTGCCTATACCCCGCTCGACCGCCCATGCAAAACCCGCTCCCGGCATGGTGCGCAGGAAGCGCGTTAACCTTCGTGCAGCATGCCGGGGTTTACGCTGTGGCCTGCGGCCGTTACAAGGCGGACGCATCACAGTGTTGCGAGGTCATGAAAAACGCCATTGCCCATATCCTGATCGCCTGCCTTCTGGCCCTTTCCCTGCATGGGTTTGGCACAGACGAGCATGGCATCAAGGCCGCCTCCGGCGAAATCGTGCTGGTTGATTCGGATTCGGGCAAGAACAAGACGGACAGCACAGCGCCGCAAATGGGCGGAGCCTGCGACATTTGCCAGGTGGTGCATCACTATGTTGTTGCCAGCCAGGAGGCCCTGCCCGTTCCGGCAGCAAGCCGCTTGGTGTTTGCCCGCGCCGGAGCGCACCCGCCAGACAACCGGCCCGGCGGCCTGCTTCGCCCGCCAACAGCCTGATTGCCCGTTCGCGCATTGCCTGCCGCCCTGCGCCAGGCTGCGCATGCGTAACAGACGGGTGCGGGCATGCGTGCAGGACACGCCAGATTTCGCATTCGTCATGACATGACGCGCCCTTGGCGCAACAGTCTCAGGACGAGCAATCACAATGACTTTCATCAACAAGGCGCTGTGCGGCGCCCTGTGGGCCGGAATGGCGCTTGCCGCTGCGCCCATGGCCCACTCCCAGCAAACACCTGACAGGCAGAGCCAAAGTTCCCGGCCCGTGGCCGCTGCTTTTGCCAGATCGGTGCTCGACGCCCACCCGGCCATTGCCGCAGCCAGGGCCGAACTGGACGCTGCCAAGGCCCGGGCGCGCGGCGCCGGGCGGGCCTTGTACAATCCCGAAATCGAGGCCAGCTACGAAAATGCGGATTCAACCACCAAATCCCTGGGCGTATCGCAAACCCTGGACCTGCACGGCAAACGCAAGGCCCGCGCCAACACCGGGCGCGCCGATGTCATCGCCGCAAAGGCGGCGCTGGACCTGGTGCAAAAATCCCTGCTGACCGATATTCTCACAGCCTTGGCCGAACACCAGAGCGCCTTTGAAAAACTGCAACTGGCGCGCTCCAGGGTGCGGCTGGCGCGCGATTTCCTGACCCTGGCGCAAACCCGGAAGACCGCTGGCGATCTTTCTGAATCGGAATTGCTGACGGCGCGCCTGGCCCTGTCGCAAGCCCTGGCCGGGCAAAGCCAGGCCAGGGCGGAGCTCTCCCGCGCCCGTGAACGCCTGGCCGCCTTGAGCGGCGAGCAGCGGGACGTCTGGCCCTTGCTGGTGGGCACACCGGAAGGCGCACTGCTCCGGGGCTGGTCCGGCGCGGTGGACGAGCTGCCGGAAATGCGGCTGGTGCTGGCGCAATCAGAGCGTTTTCGCGCCCGTATTGCCCTGGCTGACAAAATGCGCAAGGCCGACCCGACGCTGGGCCTGAGCCTGGGCACAGAAAGCAATGGCCTTGGCGGCAATGCAACGCTGTTTGGCGTGCGCCTGGCCATTCCCCTGCAGATTCGCAACACGTTCAGCGACAATGTGACCGCTGCGCGCGCCGACAATGCCCGCGCCCTGGCCGAGGCGCGCAAGATCCGCATGCGCGTCGAAGCCCGCCTGCAGGCCACGACCAGGCGCTTTCTGGCCGCATCACAGGCCTGGCAGGCGTGGCAGTCTGCCGCTGCTGCCGACCTCACTGCCCAGCGCGACCTGTTGAAAACCCTGTGGGAAGCGGGCGAACTCAACGCCGTTTCCTACCTCGTGCAGCTTAATCAGACCTTTGATGCGCAATCCGCTGCCGTGGACCTGAAAAGTGCGCTGTGGCGCGCCTGGTTCGACTGGCTCGACGCATCCAATTCCTCATTTACCTGGCTGGAGGCCATCCAATGACGTTTATCACGACCCTTTTCAGAACCCTGCCGCTGGCCGCGCTTGCCGCTCTGGCCATGCCGTCCCTGCCCTATGCGGCTGAGCCGGAGCACGGAGAAGAACACGCGGAAAACCTGGTGCGCATGAGCGCCGCCGAGCGGCAAAAGAATGGCGTCAAGATCATGCGGGTGGTGCCACGGCCGCTGTCGGATGAGATCAGCGCGCCCGGCGAAGCCGGCCTGGACCTGTACAGAACCAGCCAGGTGACACCGCGCATAGACGCGCAGGTTATTGCCCGCCATGCCCGCCTTGGCGACACGGTTGCCACCGGTGCGGCGCTGGTGACCCTGTCCAGCGTGGACATGGCACAGGCCCAGGGTGATCTGATCGTGACCGCGCGCGAATGGGCGCGGGTCAAGAAGCTGGGCCGCAAGGTGGTGTCCGACCGCCGCTATGTGGCGGCCCAGGTGGCTGCGCAACTGGCCCGCGCCAAGGTCTTGGCCTTTGGCATGACGGCTGCAGCCGCGGACAAGCTGGCGGCTCTCGGCGACGCCTCCAGGGCCACGGGCGCGTTCACGCTTTACGCCCTTCAGGACGGCACCGTGATGCGCGACGACTTCGTTCTCGGCGAGATTGTCAAGCCGGGCCGGGTCCTGTTCGAGATCTCCGATGAAAGCAAGGTGTGGGTCAATGCCCGCCTGGCCGCCGAAGACGCCGCCCGGATCAAACCCGGCGCCAAGGCGCGGGTGCTCAGCAGTGATGGCGGGCAATACCCGGCCAAAGTCCTGCAATTGCATCACGCCCTGGACGAAACCACCCGGACCCTGTCGGCGCGGATCGAGGTCAGCAATCGCGATGATGCCCTGCATGCCGGACAATTCGTCACCGTGTTCATCGAGGCGGGCATGACCGCGCCCAGGCTGGCCGTGCCCAAATCGGCCGTGACGCTGATGAATGGCGGCCAGCATGTGTTTGTGCTCAGCGGCGACACCCTGGTGCCGCAAGAGGTGCTGACCGGCGCCGAACATGGCGATTGGGTGGAAATCAAGAGTGGATTGCAAAGCGGCGCGCAAATCGCCGTGAGCCGGATATTCCTGCTCAAATCCCTGATCCTGAAATCATCCATTGGCGACGAGCACTAGGAACAGATCATGTTGAACAAACTCGTTGAATTCTCTCTGCGCTACAAAGTCCTGGTGCTGATCGCCTTTGGCGTTGTCGGCTTTCTGGGCTGGCGCGCCGTCACCACAATCCCCATTGATGCCTTTCCCGATGTCACCCCGGTTCAGGTGAATATCTACACCGAATCCCCGGGGCTGGCGGCAGAGGATGTGGAACAGCTTCTGACCTTCCCGGTGGAATCCGGCATGGCGGGCTTGCCCGCCGTGCAGGAAATCCGCTCGGTCAGCCTGTTCGGCCTGTCCTATGTCGCGGTCTATTTTGAAGACAGCATGGACATCTACTTTGCCCGGCGCCTGGTCATGGAGCGCCTGGCCGAAGTGGCCGACCGCATTCCCGAAGGTTATGGCACCCCGGAAATGGGGCCCAACACCTCAGGCCTGGGGCAAGTGTTCTGGTACACGCTGGAACGGACCGATGAAAAACTCAAATCCAGCATTTCCGACATGGACCTGCGCACAGTGCAGGACTGGAATGTGCGCCTGATCTTGCGCACTGCCCCCGGAGTGGACGATGTCATGTCCTGGGGCGGGCAGGAGCGCCAGTTCCAGGTGCAGATCGACCCGCTGAAGCTGATCAAGTATGATCTGGGCTTCAAGGATGTCATGACCGCGCTGGAAGAAAACAACCGGCAGGTTGGCGGCCAGTACATTGACCGCGGCCCGGAGCAGTATCTGGTGCGCGGCCTCGGCCTGGTCAAGAATGAGCACGATATTGGCGACATTGTGGTCAAGGTCGTGCACGGCACGCCGGTGTATTTGCGTGACGTCGCCACCATCAAGCAGGCCCCGGCCCTGCGCTTTGGCGCCGTCACCCGCGATGGCAAGGAAGTCGTGCTGGGCATGGCCCTGTCGCGCATTGGCGAAAACGCCAAGAAGGTCGTTGACAATGTCAAGGACAAGGTTGCCATTGTCGATGGCGCCCTGCCAGAGGGCATGGTCATCAAGCCCATTTATGACCGCACCGAACTGGTGGAAAAAGCCGTCAGCACGGCCGAGCGCGCCCTCATAGAAGGCTCGATCCTGGTGGCCATCGTGCTGTTCCTGTTCCTGGGCGAACTGCGCTCGGCACTGGTGGTCATCACCGCCTTGCCGCTGGCCATGCTGATTGCCTTCATCTTCATGGGACAGATGGGCCTTTCAGCCAACCTGATGTCCCTTGCCGGGCTGGCCATTGGCATCGGCATGATGGTGGATGGCGCCGTGGTCATGGTGGAAAACTCGTTTCGCATCATGGCCGAACGCAAGGCGGAAGGAAACGGCCCGGTGAACCGCACCGCGGCGGTTCTGACCGCGGCGCGCGAGGTCGCCAACCCGGTCAGCTTCGCCATCGGCATTATCATCATCGTGTTCATGCCGCTGTTCAGCCTTGACGGGCTGGAAGGCAAACTGTTCAAGCCCATGGCCTTCAATATCAGCTTTGCCATGGCCGGATCGCTGTTGCTGACGCTGACCGTGATTCCGGTGCTGGCGGCGCTGATCCTCAAGCCCAAGGAAGAGAAGGACACCATGCTGGTGCGCTGGATCAAGCGCGGCTACCTGCCGCTGCTGGCCTTTGCCCTGAAGCGCAAGCGCACCGTGTTTGCCGCTGCCGTGGTCTTGCTGATCGCCTCGCTGAGCCTGTTTCCCCTGCTGGGCAAGGAGTTCATGCCCCAGTTGCAGGAAGGCTCGATCATGTGGCGGGTGACGTCCATCCCTTCCACCTCGCTGGACCAGTCCATCAAAATCTCCAAGGACATCGAGAACACCCTGACCGCCTTTCCCGAGGTGGAAACCACGGTGGCGATGATCGGACGTGCCGAAAAGGGCGAAACCGCCGATGTCAATTACATGGAGATCTACACCGCCCTGAAACCCCAAAAGGAATGGCCGGAAAAACGCTCTTTCGAGGATTTGGCCTCCCAGATGCGCGAAAAGCTGGAAGTCGTGGCGCCAACGTCGGTGATTGCCTTTACCCAGCCGATCCAGATGCGCGTCGAGGAACTGATCTCGGGCGTGCGCGCCACCCTGGCGGCCAAGCTTTACGGCCAGGACCTGGCCGAGCTGGACCGCCTCAGCCAGCAGATCAAAGACGCCATCGACAAAGTGCCCGGCGCCGCCGATTTGTCGCTGGAGGCCAATATCGGCAAGCCGCAAGTGCGCGTGCGGGTCGATCGCGAAGCGCTGGCGCGTTATGGCATGAATGCTGATGACGTGCTGGAACTGGTGCGCACCGGCATCGGCAACGAGCCGGTCAGCACGCTCATTGATGGCGTCAAGCGCTTTGACATTACGGCGCGGCTCAATGATGCCTCCAAGGCCTCCGTCTCGGCCATCAAGAACATCCCGCTGCGCACCGCCACGGGCGCCATTGTGCCCCTCAAGCGGGTCGCCGAGATCACCACGGCGGAGGGCTATTCCTTCGTGCGCCGCGAACAATTGCAGCGCTATGCGGTAATCCAGATGGATGTGCGCGGGCGTGATGTGGACGGCTTTGTGCAAGACGCCAATGCGGCCATTGCGCGAAACGTCGACATGCCGCCAGGATACTGGATCGAGTGGGGCGGCGCCTTCGAAAACCAGCAACGGGCGATGAAAAAACTGGGGGTGATCGTACCGGTCACCATCTTCTTTATTTTCGTCCTGCTCTACACCGCATTCAACTCCATGCGCTTTGCCGCCCTGATCATCGCCAACGTGCCCTTTGCCACCATTGGCGGTCTGGTGGCACTGTTCATCAGCGGCCAATACCTGTCGGTACCCTCCGCTATCGGCTTCATCGCCGTCTTTGGCGTG
>JALWUB010000021.1 GCA_026993275.1 Robiginitomaculum sp.
TCAGGATGTTTTCGTCGTCGTCAACCAGGGCGATGGTGGTCATGCCAATCTCTCACACTGCCGTTCTGCCGGCAGCGCCAATATAGGGTGTGCGGCGCCAATGTGCAAAACCGGCAAATCCGGCCTTCACCAGACCTTAAAGGCTTGGGTCTAGTCTGACCGCGCCATGAATGGGGTCAATGGATGAGCACGGATATTCATTTCGAGGTCTATCTCAAGAAACACCGCAAGGGCGGCTGGTGCCTTGATCAGGTTCTGGAGAATCGCAATGAGGCGCTGGCACTGGCCAGGGAGCGGCTGGCGGCCTACCCCAAGGGCTCGGTGCGGGTCAGCAAGGAATCCTATGACGCGGTGCAGAACAGCTTTCTGTCGGTCAACATTTTCGAGGCCGGGGCCGAGCGCCACACCCGGTCCATCCGCGCCGACAACAAGATGGAGCCTCCCTGCACCATGCCGGATGATCTCTATGCCCTGCATGCCCGGCGCACTCTGGCGCGGGCGCTCGGCCCCTGGCTGCAGCGCAACCATGTCTGTGTGCTGGAGCTGCTGCACCGCTCGGAGCTGGCGGAAAGACTGGCGGCGGCAGGCCATGAACGGCAGCATGCGATTCAAAAGGTCGCCATTGTCCAGGCTGGCGCCCAGGAATGCTCGGTGCAGCATATTGTCCGCCGCCTGACCGAACTTGCCGACAAGGCCACCGACCAGCTGCGCAAGGCCAAGACCGCCAGGTTCGATAACAAGGGATTTGCCGCCACCCTGGCCGCCGTCAAGGGCAGCAAGCACCCCGGCTTTGCCCTGCGCAGCGCTCTGGCGGAGCGGCTGGCGCGGCTCGACTCCTGGCCGGACAAGATCTCTTTCCTTGCCAGTTGCGTCAGTGATGCCCTGGTTGGCTGCGGCGATGATGAAGAGGGCTTTGCGGCCCTTGATGCCTTCCTGGCGGAAATGGTTGCGCAACCCTATGCGCTGGATGCCTGCGTCAAAGCAGAAGAGCTGGGCGACAAGCTCGATCAGTTTACCGATATCCTGAGCGGGAAACCGCCGCGCGATTCCACCGACAGCGCCCGCATGCTGGCCCTGGCCATCAGTTCCGGCAGGCTGGCGCAGACCAGCAGCGCCCTGGCAACACGCATTTTTGCCGAATTGCGCGGCCCGCGCCGCCTCTATCCGCCGCGCTTTGAGGACGAGATCATTCTCAACCGTTCGCTGGCGGACCGGCTGGTCAGGCTGCCCCCGGCGCTGGTGATGCCGGAACAGCTCAGTGAGGCCTTTATCATTCGCTCCTCACGGCTGCTCGAAGCTGATTCCATCGAGCGCCTGCTGGCCACCGCCAAACACCCCGGCGCGGAAATCCTGATGCTCACCGATTTTGAAAAAAACATCATGGGCGAGCAGAACAAGCGCAAACTGGCGGCTTTCCTGCGCGCGGTCATTGGCGCGCACAAGACCAGCCGCTGGTTTTGCGCGGGCGGCAAACACAGTTTCAAGCGCCTGGCCTGTTGCGCTCAGGCCCAGGCCAGCGTCCGGAAGAGCGGCTTTAGCGCCGAAGACAAGCAGGAAATCAGCAATGCGCTGGACCGCCTTTGCCTGGATGCCATGACCCAGACCAGGGCGCTGGAGCAGATCGAGGCCCAGCCGGCGCCGCCTCTGAAGAAAGCCATACGGCTGTTGAAACTGGCGGACCAGGGCCTGATCACCCAGGGCGCCTGCGCCGCCAGGGCCAGCCACCGCGCCATGATCCTGCTGCGCTCGCGCGAGGTGCGCGCCGCCATGCGCGAAGACCAGACCGGACTGCGCCAGGAACTGGCCACGCTCTTGCAAAAGGCCAGGGCGTAGACCTGTAAACCACACGTCGCCAGCGCGATCCTTCGCAAAATATCAAGGGTTTGGGGCGCGCCGCACAGGGTGGTGCCCTTTGCAAGCGGCCCGGGCCCTTGAGATGAAGCGAGGACCGCGCCCTGCGGGTTTGGCAGAGTTTCGCCCTGACTGCGTTGCAAGGGATTGAAATAGACTCCCTGTTCCTGCTCCCTTGCGCCTGCTCAGAACAAAACTCTGCCAAACTGACGGCGCGGGGTTTACAGGTCTACGCCCTAGGGATCAGGCGGCCTGACGCACCTGTTTGACCTTGCGCGCCTCAGGACCCCGTAAAGCGGCATCCCGCTTACGGGTGCAGGGCTTCAGCGGTGCTCTTGCGCCGGTCAAACATGGCCCAGACGCCATCGGCCCCGTGCCACTCGCCCTGGGTCGCGCCCTTGGAGTATTCGGTGGCGCGGGCCTCGAAAAAGTTGGCATGCTCGACGCCATTGAGGATTTCGCTGAGCCACGGCAGGGGGTGCTGGCTGGCGCCATAGAT
>JALWUB010000022.1 GCA_026993275.1 Robiginitomaculum sp.
CGGGCCCGGTCGAGGGCGTTCTGAATGCGGCCCTCATTCATGATTTCGCCCAGCACGGAATCCCCGGCCAGCTTGATAAAGCGCGCATTGGGCTCGCCAAAGGCAAAGAGTTTGCCCGGCAAGACCCACTGATGCTTGAAATATTGGGGTGTGCCGTCCTCGCCGCGCCTGGCGCCATAATAGGCTGACAGGACTTCATTGCCGACGCGTTCCAGGTGATGTTCAAAGGCGTCGAAGCGGTTCATCAGGTCACTGATTTCCTTGCCGATTTCCCGGTAGGGCGCAATCGACTCGCGGGCCTGTTTCTGAAACGCCTCAATGTCGGCGAGGGCTTGCTCGCGCAGTTTGGCCAGATGCCGGGCCAGTTGATCGGCTTCTGTTTCAAAGCGCCTGCGGTAGGCCTCGCGAAAGCGGTACACCCGCGCATAGCCGGGATAGGCATCGCCAATGCGCGCGCCTTTGGCGCAGGCCAGCGCGCCCAGGGCAATGCCGATCAGGCCCATGGCCAGGGAAAACTCGTCTATGGTGCCAAAATCACGCGCGGCAATATGGGCAATGGCCGTTTGCAACAGATTGCCATGGCCTTCCCCGCCCACGGCCACGAAGGCCGAACGGTAAAAGGCGGCAACCACATTCAGCGCCAGCAGATAGACCGCAAACATCAGGGCCATGACCCCGCCCATGAGCTTGACCAGCCATTTGCGGCTGTTCAGCCAGCGAAAGAAGGCATAGCCAAACAGCCCGGCGCCGCCAATATTGAGAACGCTGATCACCAGCGAATAGAAAAATCCGCCCAAAAGGCCATAATTGCTGCCCGGACTGAAGAAAAACATGTTTGCGCCCGATTCGATCACCATCATGATGATGAACACCGGCAGGGCGCCTGCCAGCCCGGCGGAGAGGTCTGGCGGCCGTTTCAGGCCATGGGCCCTGCGAAATTCCTGGTAATGGGCATCGGCCTGCTCGAACTCGTCACGCAGGCGCTCCAGGCTGGCGCCATGGCGCAGGGTTTCCTGTTCGATTTCGTGAATGGCCCCTTCCAGGGCGGTTTCCAGCGGGGCGGTGTCAAATGCACCGGCATAGCGCTGGACCATGCCCTTGAGGTGCTTGATGCGGCCCTTGAAGACGCTTTGACCCTGTTCATGCAGCTTGTGCAGACGCTTTTCCAGCCGCTTCTCGATCACGCCGGGCGCCGCTGCGGCCTGCTTGTCCAGTTTCAGTTCACGGCGCAGCGTCTCGCCAGACACGTCCGGAAAGACCGGCAAGCCGTCGCTCGTGCGCCGGCTGCCCCTGGCCAGGAGGTGGTGCGGTTTCGGAATGGGGAGTGCCCGTGCCATTCTCGACTCGCCTTCGGTTCTGCGCCCTTTGGTCAGCGCGTGCCCAGTCTTTTACCCGGTTCTTCACAGTCTCCGCTGATGCCAGGCACATAGGACTGTGCAGTGCAAACTTCAAGTTTACACTGAGCGCAAGAGTGCGGCAAGAATTGGGCATGTGCGCCCGGAGGGAGATTGGCCGTGCAACTGTATCTCTTTGGCAGACCCGGGAAAATGGGGCCTGCGCTTAAGCCTCGTCGCGGCTGAAGATCACCGAGCCATTGGTGCCGCCAAAGCCGAAGCTGTTGGACATGACGGTGTTGAGTTCGGCCTCGGTGGTCTGCGTGATGATGTTGGCATCTGCCAGTTCCGGGTCGAGCGTGTCGATATTGATGGATGGCGCAATGAAGCCGCCCTGCATCATCAGCAGGCTGTAGATCGCTTCCTGTGCACCGGCGCCGCCAAGGCTGTGGCCGGTCATCGACTTGGTCGCCGAGACCGGCGGCATGTTGTCGCCGAACACTTCGCGTATGGCCTCCATCTCGCGCACGTCGCCCACAGGGGTGGAGGTGGCGTGCGGGTTGATATAGTCGATCGGCGCATGCACGCTCTGCATGGCCAGCTGCATGGCCCGCTTGGCGCCTTCACCGGAGGGCTGGACCATGTCATAGCCATCTGAAGTGGCGCCATAGCCGGTGACTTCGGCATAGATGCGCGCGCCACGGGCGTGGGCGTGCTCGCGCTCTTCCAGCACCAGAATCCCAGCGCCGCCAGCAATGACAAAGCCGTCGCGGTCCACGTCGAAGGCGCGGCTGGCGCGCTGCGGCGTGTCGTTATACTTGCTCGACATGGCGCCCATGGCGTCAAACATGGACGACATGGCCCAGTAGAGCTCCTCGCCGCCGCCCGCGATCATGATGTCCTGCTTGTTCCACTGGATCTGCTCCGCCGCGGCGCCAATGCAATGCAGCGAGGTGGTGCAGGCCGAGGAAATGGAATAGCTCAGCCCCTTGATTTTCAGGCCGGTTGCCAGGG
>JALWUB010000023.1 GCA_026993275.1 Robiginitomaculum sp.
CGCAATGGCAGGATCAATTTGCAATTTGATGAAAAGAAGAACCTGATCCGCGGCCTGGTCCGGCTGAATGCCTATCCGGACGCCTATCTCTATGTTGTGCGCCATGCCACCGGCAACAGCCTGAGCACGCTTGCCGATGCGCGCGCCGCGCTGGATGCCTATCGCGAGGCCGAATCCCGCCGCGGCAGGCTGGCCGCGACCTTTGCGCTGGTTTATGTGGAGGTTGCCCTGCTGGTGCTCATTGGCGCGGTGTGGCTGGGCCTGGCGGCGGCGACCCGCATTGTCGTGCCCATCGGGCGGCTGGCGCGGGCGGCGCAAAGGGTCAGGGATGGCGACTTGATGGCCCGGGTCAGGATTGGCCATGAAGATGACGAGGTTGCCGGCCTGTCGCGGGACTTCAATGAAATGACGGCGCAGCTCCTGTCGCAAAGACAGGAGCTTGTGGCCGCGCACAAGGATTCGGAAAGCCGCCGGCTGTTCATCGAAACCGTGCTGTCTGGCGTCAGCGCGGGAATCCTTGACCTCGATGGCCAGGGCCGGATCGGTTATGCAAACCCCTCTGCCCTGGCCTTGCTTGGCTGCTCCGAAAGCGATCTGAAGGGCAAGAAGCTGCATGAGTGCGTTCCGGCGTTCACCGCGCTGCTGGCGCAGGCGCGCCATGCGCCGGACTGGCGCGCAGAGGGGCAGATCGAACTGGCGGGCAAGGGTGGCACGGTGCATCTGAACACCAAGGTTGTGCCCAGCGGCCGCGGCCATGGCCATGGCTATGTGATCACCTTTGATGACATGAGCCGCGCCATTGCCGCGCAGCGCAGCGCCGCCTGGCGCGAGGTGGCGCGCCGCATTGCCCACGAAATCAAGAATCCGCTGACGCCGATACAGCTTTCGGCAGAGCGCATTCGCGGCAAGTTCAGAAAGAGCCTGCGCGCCGATCAGGAGATTTTTGACAAGTGCATCGACACGATTGTGCGCCAGGTTGCCGACATTGGCCGCATGGTGGACGAGTTCTCATCCTTTGCGCGCATGCCGCTGCCCAACAATACCGTCATTGACCTGTGCACGCTTGTGCGCGAGGCGGTGTTCACCCAGCATGTCGCCTTCCCCGACATTGATTTCGTCCAGCACATTCCGGAGCACAAGGTGCTGGCCTGGGCCGATGAACGGCTGGCCTCCCAGGCAATAGCCAATGTGCTGAAAAACGCGGCGGAAGCGATCACCGATTCCGGCATGCCCCTGGCGCGGGCGCAGATCACCGTGACCGTGACGGATTCCGGCCAGGGGGGAACGGTGATCATCGCCGACAATGGCCCCGGCTGGCCGGGGCAGGGGCGCGAACGCCTGCTGGAGCCCTACATGACGACCCGCTCCAAGGGCACCGGCCTGGGGCTGGCGATCGTCAACCGGATCATGGAAGACCATGACGGGACCTTGCAATTGCTGGACCGCGAGGACGGCAAGAGCGGCGCGGTGGTGGTGCTGCGCTTTGCCCGGGTGCCGGCCGGTGCGCAAGCGCTCAGGGAAGAGAAGAGGGAAGTCAGGGCCTGATGTCTGCTGATATACTTGTTGTTGATGATGAGGAGGATATCCGCGAGCTCGTCGGCGGGATCCTGGAGGACGATGGCTATGCGGTGCGCACCGCCGAAAGCGCCAGTGCGGCCATGGCCGCCATTGCCCGCCGCAAGCCCTCCCTGCTGGTGCTCGATGTCTGGCTGCAAGGCAGCGAGCGCGACGGCCTGCAAGTGCTCGAAGAGGTCAAGGCGCTTGATCCGCAATTGCCGGTCATCCTGATTTCCGGCCATGGCACCATCGAAACCGCGGTGTCGGCGATCCGCAAGGGCGCAGACGATTTCATCGAAAAGCCCTTCACCAGCGAGCGCCTGCTGTTTGTCATCCGCCGGGCACTGGAAACGACGCGCCTGAAGCGCGAAAACTCCGACCTGAAGGCCAATGCCGCCCATGTCTCCGAACTGATTGGCACATCCCAGAGCATCAATGCCGTCCGGCAGATCATTTCCCGCGTCGCCCATGCCAACAGCCGCGTTCTGGTAATCGGCCCCATGGGCGCGGGCAAGGAACTGGTGGCGCGCTCGATCCATCAGCTTTCAGAGCGCCGCAATGGCCCCTTTGTCAGCATCAATGCGGCAACCATGACGCCCGATTCCGTCGAGCTTGCCCTGTTCGGGAAAGAGGCAGAGCCCGGCAGGGTGACTAGGGCCGGACTGTTTGAGCAGGCCCATATGGGCACGCTCTATATTGACGAGGTTGGCGACATGCCGCTGGCCACCCAGGGCAAATTGCTGCGCCTGCTTGTCGCCTCGCGCTTCAACCGCATTGGCGGCGAGGC
>JALWUB010000024.1 GCA_026993275.1 Robiginitomaculum sp.
CTCTGGGCCGTGCCCCGATAGACGGCCGTGCCATCGCGGCCAACCAGCGTGTATCTGGCGGTGACGGTCAGGCGCGCCCGGGTTGCGACCTGGTCGGTCCGGACGCCGGAGAGCACGCGGCTTTCCTCCAGGTCCGTCTGCAAGACATAGGCGCCGGACTGGCCGGGCCTGATGCCGCCGCGCTCCTGCAGGGCCTGGGTAAACAGGAACCCGGCCCGGCCGTCCACCGGCGCGACCGAAAGCCGGGCAAAGGTTTTCTGCGCCGCGCTGTTCTCGCCATATAACGGCGCAAACCCGGCGCAGGCACTGGTCAGCAGCACCAGCAGGGCGGAAAGGGCGGGTCTGAAACAGCACATGTCAACTGGCCACAATATTGACGATCCGGTCCGGCACGACGATGACCTTGCGCACCGTCAGGCCCTTTAGTGCACGAACAGCCCCCGCATTGGCAAGGGCCAGGTCTTGCGCCTCCTCCCGCGACAGGCCGCGCGGGGCGCGGAACTCGCCGCGGCGGCGGCCATTGATCTGCACCGGAATGACCAGCTCCTCATCCTCGGCCAGGGCCGGATCAAAGACCGGCCAGGGCGTGGTGGCAACCAGCCCTTCCGCGCCCAGCTTTTCCCAGCAGCTTTGCGCCAGGTGCGGCGCAAACGGGCCGATCAGCTGGGAAAAGATCAGCATGGGCGCGACCGTGTCGGCGCGCCCGGAGCGCTTGCGGATGGCATTGAGCAAGTCATAAAGCCGGGCAATGGCGCGGTTGAAGCGAAACGCCTCAATGTCCGCGCTGACCGCCTTGATGGCCTTGTGGCACAGCCGCTCCAGCGCGGCATCGGCATCAAGGCCCGGCTTTTGCGTGGCGCTGTCGCAGGCCTGGGCCCAGACCCTCTGGATGAAACGGTGCGCGCCCTCGACCCCGGCTTCCGACCATTGCACGTCCCGCTCCGGCGGCGAGTCGGACAGCACGAACCAGCGCGCCACATCGGCGCCAAAGCGGGCAATGATGCTTTCCGGGTCGATGGTGTTGCGTTTGGACTTGGACATTTTCTCGATGCCCCCGGCGGTGACCGGCGCGCCGGTCTTGCGCTCGACCCAGCCGTTGCCGCGGCGTTCCACTTCATCGGGGGCAAGCCATGCGCCCTCGGCGTTCTTGAAGGTCTGGTGCGTCACCATGCCCTGGGTGAACAGGCCGGTGAAGGGCTCTTCGCCCTCCATTTCGAGCAGGCCGCAATCCTTCATGGCGCGGGTGAAAAAGCGCGCATACAGCAAATGCAGCACCGCATGCTCGACGCCGCCAATATACTGGTCCACCGGCAGGTAATACCGTGCGGCGCGCGGCTCTACCGGAACCGGTGCATGCGGCGAGCAGAACCGGGCAAAATACCAGGACGAGTCGACGAACGTGTCCAGGGTGTCGGTTTCGCGCTCGGCCGGGCCGCCGCATTGCGGGCAGGTTGTGGTTTTCCAGGCATCATTGCGGGCCAGCGGATTGCCGGGCTGGTCGAAACTGACATCATCGGGCAGCGTGACCGGCAAGTCGGCCTCGGGCACCGGCACAACGCCGCATTTGGGGCAATGCACGGCCGGGATCGGGCAGCCCCAATAGCGCTGGCGCGACACGCCCCAGTCGCGCAGGCGGTAATTGACCGTGCGCACGCCAAGCCCCATGGCCTCGATCTTCTCCGACGCCGCCGCGATGGCTTCTTCGGTGCTCAGGCCGTCAAGAAAGCCCGAATTGATCATTGTGCCGGGCCCGGTATAGGCCGTGTCCGTAATCGCCGCTTCGGCCGGGCTCTTGCCCGGGGGACAGACCACGGCGGTCACCGGCAGGCCGTATTTGCGGGCAAAGTCCAGGTCGCGCTGGTCCCCGGCCGGACAGCCGAAAATCGCCCCCGTGCCATAGCTCATGAGCACGAAATTGGCGGCCCACACCGGCAGGGTTTCGCCCTCCCTGAACGGGTGGCGGACCCGCAAGCCGGTGTCAATGCCTTCCTTTTCGGCGCGCTCCAGTGCTTCTTCCGAGACCCCGGTGCGGGCGCAGGCCGCAACAAACTCCGCCAGCTCCGGCCTGGTTTTCGCCAGCGCCGTGATCAGCGGGTGATCCGGCGCCAGGGCCAGGAAGCTGGCACCGAACAGGGTGTCGGGCCGGGTGGTATAGACCTCGATTTCAGTTTCGAGCCCCGCAGGCGGATCGACCAGCGCAAAACGAAACTGCAGCCCTTCGGAACGGCCAATCCAGTTGGCCTGCATGGCGCGGACCTTTTCCGGCCAGTGCTTCAGGGTCTGCAGGCCATCCAGAAGCTCTTGCGCATAGGCGGTGATCCTGAAAAACCACTGGGTCAG
>JALWUB010000025.1 GCA_026993275.1 Robiginitomaculum sp.
CCATGGCCAAGGTCAATGCGCCGCATGGCCGGATCAAGCGTGGCAAACAGCATGTCCCTGGCCAGCATGGCCTCGCCGCTGAGGGCATTGAACAGGGTGGACTTGCCGGCATTGGTGTATCCCACCAGGGCGATCACCGGCCATGGCGCGCGCGCCCGGGCCGCCCGGTGCAGCGCGCGGGTGCGGCGCAATTCGTCAAGCTGGCGTTCCAGCCGGGCAATGCGCTGATCCAGCAGCCGCCGGTCGGTTTCCAGCTGCCGCTCGCCCGGCCCGGCGAGAAAGCCCTTGCCGCCGCGCTGGCGCTCAAGGTGGGTCCAGCTGCGCACCAGCCGCGAACGCTGATAGGTCAGCAAGGCCAGTTCGACCTGCATCCGGCCTTCCTTGGTGCGCGCCCGCAGCGCAAAGATTTCAAGAATGACGCCGGTGCGGTCGATGACCTTGGCGCCCAGCGCGCGCTCCAGATTGCGCTGTTGCACGGGGCTCAGCGCCGCATCGATGATCACCAGGCCGGCATTGTGCCGGGACACCTGTTCCGCCAGACGGGCGGTCAGGCCCTTGCCCAGCAAGGTGCTGGCGCTGCGCTTGCGCACCGGCGCGGTTTGCGCCTCTGCAACCGCAAGGCCAAGCGCCCGCGCCAGGCCCGCGGCTTCGGCCAGGTGCAATTCCGGATCGCGCCGCGCGCCAGGCAGCAGCGGCACCAGCACGATGGCCCGGTCATGCCGGGCGGCCATGCCCGCCGTTTCACTCACTCTTCACTGTCATCGCCGTCTTCACCGGCATCAAACAGGGACACCGGCACCGAAGGCATGATGGTGGAAATGGCGTGTTTGTAGACCATTTGCGAATGCCCGTCGCGGCGCAACAGAACGCAGAAATTGTCAAACCAGGTGACAATCCCCTGCAGCTTCACGCCATTGACCAGGAAGATCGTCAAAGGCGTCTTGGTCTTTCTCAGGGTATTCAGAAATGTGTCTTGCAGGTTTTGCTTTTTATCGCCAGCCATTGTCTTGCTCCGTTATCGGCGCGGGGGGCAGGCCCGGCCGTTTCGCAGTCTTGTCATTCACCGCACAGTGTCTTGCACACCGCCACTGGCCGTTCTGCGTTATGTCACCGGGTTTTGCAAGTAATCTTTGCGCAAGGCGGTGGCCACCGGCCCCGGCCGGCCATCGCCAATGGTGCTGCCGTCAAGGCGCGTGACCGGCATCACCAGATTGATCGACGAGGTGATGAACGCTTCTTGCGCCGCCTTGGCCTCGGCAACGGAAAAGGCGCGCTCTTCCACGCGAAGCTGGCGCTGCGCCGCCAGGTCCAGCACCCGCGCCCGGGTGATGCCGCCCAGAATCGCCGGAGACAGGCTGCGGGTGACCAGGGCGCCGCTTTCGCTGACAATCCAGGCATTGGACGACGAGCCTTCGGTGACCATGCCGTCCGCATCGACCAGCCAGGCTTCATAGGCGCCCTGCTCATGCGCCTTCTGCTTGGCCAGGATGTTGGGCAGCAGCGATACCGACTTGATGTCGCAGCGCTGCCAGCGTTCGTCCTGCGTGGTGATGACCGCCACCCCGTGCGCAGCGGTCTTGTCGCCGACAGCCGGATTCAGGCTCCTGGCCGTGACCACGATGGAGGCGGCAATGCCTTTGGGAAAGGCATGGTCGCGCGGCGCAACACCGCGGGTGATCTGCAGATAGACCAGGCCGTTCCTGACCAGATTGCGGCGCACGACCTCGGCCAGCACGACCTCCAGGGCGCGCGCATTCATGGGCGGCGTGATGCGCAAGGCCTCCAGCGAGCGGGTCAGGCGGGCAAAATGCCCGGCATTGTCGAGCAGCTTGCCGCCGCGCACCGCCCAGACCTCGTAAACCCCGTCGGCAAACTGATAGCCCCGGTCCTCGATATGCACCCCGGCCTGGGCATGGGGCACATACGCGCCATTGACATAAGCAATTCGTGACATGGGCCTATTCTCTCCAGAATTCCGGCGAAACAAAGACCAGCACCGCCAGGATTTCAAACCGGCCCAGCGCCATGGCGCCGCTCAGCGCCAGCAGGACCGGGGCCGGAAAATGCGAAAAATCCCCCGGTCCCCCAGGCCCGGCCAGAAACGACGGCCCGGCATTGGACAGGGCCGCCACGGCGGCGTTCACCGCCTCATCAAAGCCGGCGCCAAAGCCGGCCACCAGGATCATCACCACCCCCAGCGCCCCGGCATAGCCCAGCACATAGACCCACAGATTGACAAACCGGTTGTCGCTGATGGTCTGGCTGTGAAAGCGCACCGTCTCCACCGCGGAGGGATGGCTGAGCTTGAACAGTTCGGCCCTGGTGCGGCGGAACAGCA
>JALWUB010000026.1 GCA_026993275.1 Robiginitomaculum sp.
TGCGCTCTCACGAGCAGAGCGAGGATGCGGTCTTTGACATTGGCCCCTACGAGTTCAGCCCGGCGCACAAGCTGTTGCGCACCGCCAGCGGGCAAAAGGTGCGCCTGACCGAAAAGGAAACCAACATTCTGAAATATCTCTACCGGGCCAGCCCGCGCCCGGTGCCGCGCGACGAATTGCTGCACGAGGTCTGGGGCTATAACGCCAATGTCAGCACCCACACGCTGGAAACCCACATCTACCGGCTGCGCCAGAAGATCGAGCCGGACCCGTCGCAGGCGCGGCTGCTGATTACCGAATCAGGCGGCTACCGGCTGGGGCAATAGGATCAGGCCAGGACTTCGTCATTGAACTGGCCGTGCGGGCGGTAGCGCACCAGATAGTCCGGCACGATGGCCTGCGCCGTTTCCAGCCCGGTGACGCCCAGATCCGCCAGCCCCGGCATGCTGTCATCAACGACATTATCGCTTTTCAGCAGCAAGACCTGATCGCGGGTCAGGAACGGCGTCACAAAGGGCAGCGCCCCGGCGATTTCACCGGCCCAGCCCAGAAGATTGGCGGCAAACCAGGGCACTGGCAGCAGCAGCCTGCGGCGGCGGATGGTGTGCACCACCAGTTCCATGATCTGTTTCAGCGTCATCACTTCGGGCCCGCCAAGCGCAAAGATTGTGCCGCGCGCCTGCGGGGTGTTCAGCGCCGCCAGCACGGCGCGCGCCAGATCACCGGCATAAAGCGGCTGAAAACGGCTGTGGCCGCCGCCAATGAGCGGCAGCACCGGCGACAGCACCGCCAAGGCGGCAAAGCGTTCGAACAGGCCATCGCCGGGTCCGAACACCACCGAGGGCCGCAGGATCACCGCATCCGGCACGGCATCGCGCACGCGTGTTTCGCCTTCAGCTTTGGAGCGCGCATAACGCGACGGCGACGTTGCATCGGCGCCCAGCGCCGACATGTGCACCAGGTTTGCAATGCCATGGGCGGCGGCACGGCTGGCCACCAGGCCGGCGCCGCGGACATGCAGGCTGGTGAATTTCTGCCGCCCTTCCTCGAACAGCACGCCGACCAGATTGACCACCGCATCGGCGCCTTGCAGGGCGCGGTCGATGGATGCCGGCATGCGGATATTGGCCTGCACCAGCTGCACCTGGCCGACCTGGCCATTGACCTGCAAGGCCAGGGCCCGGTGCGGGCGGCGGCAGGCGACGCGCACCCGCCAGCCATCCTTGCACAAGGCCCGCACGATATGGGTTCCGAGAAAACCGGAACCGCCAAACACCACGACCAGCTTGTCTTTCATCGTCTGTCCCGCCTGTAGCAAAACCTGGCCGAGAGTTAGCGCCATTGCCGGGTCCTGTCCATGACCCAATTGCCGCAGCCGGTGGCGCCTGCGCACGCCCAGGTGCGAATGCCCTGCCGGGAAAGATTGACCCGGTGCCCGCTTTGTCTTATCCCGTCGCTTCGCTTGCCCAGGTGGCGGAATTGGTAGACGCGCTGGCTTCAGGTGCCAGTGACTGTATGGTCGTGGAGGTTCGAGTCCTCTCCTGGGCACCATTCCCCTTTTCAGATTGACACAGGGCCGCTCTCGCGCGTCAGACCCTGCGGCCTGATCACACAATCGGGCCTCCGGTCATGGATGCGTGTTCCGGATTATGGAACAAACGGGACTGGGTGCACGGCCCTCATTGCCAGCATAATTATTATGATTTATTATGCTTCGCGCTGCCAAGGAGAGCAAATATGGCCACAGAACGCTTGACGGTTTCTCTGGCGCCCGAGCTAAGGCACTGGATTGATCGCGCGATTGAATCCGGCGGCTATTCAAGCGCCAGCGATTTTGTCGCCACACTGGTGCGCAATCACAGACGGGCCACGCAACTGGATGCCTTGCTGGCGCAGGGACTGGAAAGCGCTCCCGGCACTGCCCTGGACGAGCACTATTGGGCAGAGAAAAAAGCAGCCCTGGCCCGTAAAACCGCGCAATGAAACGATGCCGCTATCGTATCCGCTCCCTGGCGGAAGCCGATCTTGATGGCCATGCATACGCGATTGCGCAGGACAATCTTGAGGCTGGCCTGAGGTTCTATGACCAGGCAAGGGAGACCTGTGAAGCCCTGTGCGAAATGCCCTTCATGGGCGTGGCTTACCATACCCCCAGAGCAGATCTTGCGGGCGTGCGCTATATCCCTGTCAGGGGCTGTCCGTATTATCTTCTTTTTTACAGATTCAATGGCCAGTCCATAGATATTATTCGTGTTTTGCACGATCGCATGGACAGGGAGGGCTGGCTGTGATGCGTGCGCCCCAGTCAGCAAAAACAGCCTCAACGCACGCTCCTA
>JALWUB010000027.1 GCA_026993275.1 Robiginitomaculum sp.
CATCAACGCCATGGCGTTCACGCCCGAGGCCCGCACCCCGGACCCGGAACGGCTGATGCGCGCCTATCACCAGTCGGCGGCGACACTGAACCTGCTGCGCGCCTTTGCCAGCGGCGGTTATGCGCATCTGGGCAATGTGCACCAGTGGACGCTGGGCTTTGTCAACCGCAGCCCGGCCGGGGCACGCTATCGCCACATCGCCGACAAGATCACCGAGACGCTGGAGTTCATCGACGCCTGCGGCATTACCGCGGAAAGCGCGCCGCAACTGGCGGGCACCAGCTTCTACACCAGCCACGAAGCGCTGCTGCTGGGCTATGAACAGGCCATGACCCGCATCGATTCGACCACGGGCGACTGGTATGACACCTCGGCGCATCTGGTGTGGATCGGCAACCGCACCCGCGATCTTGACGGTGCTCATGTGGAGTTCTGCCGCGGCATCAAGAACCCCATTGGCATCAAGTGTGGGCCAAACATGGAGCCGGACGAACTGTTGCGGCTGCTCGATGTGCTCAATGGCGCCAACGAGCCCGGCCGCATCATGCTGATCGGCCGTTTCGGCGCCGGCCAGGTGGAACGCCACCTGCCGCCCCTGGTGCGTGCGGTCGAGGGCGAGGGCCGCGCCGTGGTGTGGTCGTGCGACCCCATGCACGGCAATACCCGCAAGACCGCCAATGGTTACAAGACCCGCCCGGTGAGCGCCATTCTTTCAGAAGTGGGCAGTTTCATGGCGGTGCTGCGCGCTGAAAATGCCTGGCCTGGCGGCGTGCATTTCGAGATGACCGGGCGCGATGTCACCGAGTGCATTGGCGGCGCGCGGCAGATCACCGAGGATGACCTGTCCTCGCGCTATCACACCCATTGCGACCCGCGCCTGAACGGTGAACAGGCGCTGGAGCTGGCGTTTCTGATTGCCGAGCAATTGAAAAGCCATCGCGACGCGGCCCAGGCGGCGCAATAGGGCTGGGCCGGGCTGGCGCAACCAGACCCCGCAACGCGCATCGGAGCGTGGTGCAGTGCTCCAGGGGGCCAAAACGGCTGCGCCCCGGGGAGGGGGACATGCTGTGGGATAGCAACGCAGCCGCCGGGCCACTGGTCCCGGTGCAGCAGGTTCACCGCAACCGGGCAATCATTTGCACCGGGGCGATCAATCCGGCCTTCAGGCCAGCCAGGACATTGGCAATCTTCTGCCGCGCATCTTCACCCATGACCAGTTGAATGCCCGGGCCGGGCGCGGCGCCGGACGCCTGGCGCTGTTTGATCCGTGCAAAAAATTCAAGAGCCTGGGACTGGCGGTTTTCAACGGCCGTCACCTCAAACCCTGCCGCGTCCAGCAGGCGCCGGGTCTGCCCGGGTGTATGCAGGAAACTGGTGCCCGCATGGCTGGCCCAGGGCATGGGCCATCCAAGGGCGCCGTCTTTCAGGCGCATGACATCATACAGGGCACAGGTTCCGCCGGGTTTCAGCACCCGCGCAATGGCCTGATAGAGCCCGGCCCTGTTTTCAATATTCATGGCGGCATGCAAGGAGATCACCGCATCGAAGGATTGCGGCTTGAAGGGCATGTCCAGGGCATCGGCGCACACAAACCGCGTCCGCTCCGACAGGCCGCAACGGGCGCTCAGGGTCCTGGCGGCCTCGATGTATTCCGGTGTCAGGTCAATGCCGGTCACGTGGCAGCCAAAATGCCCGGCCAGGGCCCGGGCGGCACCGCCAATGCCGCAGCCAACGTCCAGCACCTGCGCGTTTCCGGAGATGCCTGCTGATTCAATCAGATGCAAGGTGGCCGCCCGGCCGCCAATGTGAAACTCGTCAACACTGGCCAGTTGATCTGCCGTCACGCTGTCCGGGTCCATCCCGGCGGCCCGAAAGGCCGCATCCAGGCGCTCAAGCAGGCCATCTTGCTGGTAATGGCTGATGATCTCGGTCTGGTCTTTACGCATGGTCATGCCTGATAAGCTGCCAGAACATGCCAGGCCATGGCCAGGGTGGCATAGAGCCCGACAAAATAGGAAACGGTGCGCAAAATGGGCGTTTTGAAAATGGTGACCGGCCAATGCAGCAGCCGCGCCCAGAAATAGACCGCCGCCAGCATGGCCGTGTAATCATCGTGCGCGCCGCTGACGACCGCCGCCATGGCAACCGGGGCAAACAGGGCAAGATTTTCAAACGAGTTCATATGGGCCCGGTATGCCCGGTGCGCCCAGGCCTGGTCAAACGGATCATCCCCGGGCAGGGGATTGAGAAAAACCTGGGCCAGGCCGATTTTGCCAATGCGAAACACGGCATAGGGCACGACCTGAACAGCGCTGAGAAACACCACCAGCATCAACCAATAGATTTCCCTGGCCATGAGAACACCCCTTCCTGTTGACGGCTTGCCAATCTGCCGGATTTCAACTATGATGATTGCAAATTGCAAGTGATGTCCGGACCCTAATAAATCAATTGCAAAATGCAAGCAAAAAATACAGTGCCGGAGTTTGATGGCCAAAGCGAAGCGAAATACCGGCTGCCCGATCGCCTACAGCCTGGATGTGATCGGTGACAAATGGAGCCTGATCATCATCCGCGACATGCTGATGCGCGGCAAGGACACCTATGGCGAATTTCTCGCTGCCGAAGAAGGCATTGCCACCAACATCCTTTCCGACCGGCTGCGGCATTTGTGCGCGGAAGGCATTATCGAAAAGCGGCGGGACCCGGACAACAAAAAGCGGATCCTGTATTCGCTGACCGAAAAGGGGCTGGATCTCGCGCCCCTGATACTGGACATGGTTGTCTGGAGCTATCATCATGATGCCAACACCAGGGCGTCCAGGGCCATGGTCGAGCGCATCGAGAATGACAGGGCCGGTCTGCTGAAAGAATTGCGGCAAAAAGGCCGGGCCCGGGCAAGCCAGCCCAGGCGCTCTTGAGTCATTCCGCCGGAAGCGCCGCGGCCTTTTGCTGCGCCGCAATCCAGCGGTCGATCTTGTCTTCCAGCATGGCCATGGTGACGGCGCCATCGCCGAGCACTGCGTCGTGAAAGGCGCGCAGGTCGAAATCCTCGCCCAGCGCCGCTTCGGCCTTGCGGCGCAGGCGCACAATGGTCAGTTCGCCGATCTTGTAGCCCAGCGCCTGGCCGGACCAGGAGATATAGCGGTCCGTCTCGGTCTCGATATTGTGCAGGGACAGGGCGGAATTGTCCTTCAGGCATTGCATGGCGCGTTCGCGGCTCCACCCCATCGCATGAATGCCGGTGTCCATGACCAGGCGGCAGGCGCGCCACATTGCGTAGGTCAGGCGGCCAAATTCCTCGTATGGCGTGGTGTAGAGGCCCATCTCTTCGCCCAGCTTTTCCGCATAGAGCGCCCAGCCTTCGCCAAAGGCGGTCAGGTACAGCTCTTTGCGAAACTCCGGCACGTCCTGCAACTCCTGCGCCAGCGCCACCTGCAAATGATGGCCGGGCACGGCCTCGTGCAGGGTCAGGGCGGGCAGCTCGTAAAGCGGGCGCTGGTCCAGCGCCCAGGTGTTGACCATATAGCCGCCGGCGCGGTGGGCGCGGGCATCGCCGGGCCAGTAACGCGCCGTGGTGTAATGCGGCGCAATCGCCGCGGGCACCGGATAGACCCCATAGGGCAGGCGCGGCAGGCGGCCAAAGAATTGCGGCAATTTGCCATCGGCGCTCTTGGCGATCCAGGCGGCATGGCGCAGCAAGTCGTCCGGTGTCCTGGCGTAAAACCGCGGATCGGTGCGCAGAAAATGCAGGAATTGCGCAAAATTGCCGTCAAAGCCGGTCTTCTTGATGACCGCTTCCATTTGCGCCCGGATACGTTTGACTTCCGCCAGGCCAAGCTGGTGCACCTGCAGTGGCGTCATGTTCGTGGTGGTGTAGCGGCGCACCAGGGCGGCATACCAGGCCTTGCCGTCCGGCACGGCGGAAAGGCCGATGCTGGTGCGCGCCGCCGGGCGGTATTCGTTTTGCAGAAAATCCAGCAGCTTTTCATAGGCCGGGCGCACCTTTTCGCGCACGGTTCTGGCCAGCTCTTGCTCCAGCCTGGCACGCTGCTGTGGCGGCAGGGAAGCGGGCAGGGCCGCAAGCGGCGCGGCGAAGTCCTGGGCAAAATCGGGATTGTCCAGCGTGGCCTTCAGGGTGGCGATGATGTCATCGGCAATCCGCCGGGGCTGGGTAATGCCCTCGCTCATGCCAGTGCGCAGATTGGCCTGCTGCTGGGAGAAATAGCCTGGCAAGGCGGCGAGGCGGGCAATCCATGCTTCGGCCTCGGCAACGCTGCCGGCACGGCTGGCGCGGGCCAGATAGGCCGGCTCCGTATGAAAGCCCGAATCATTGGTAAACGGCAGCGCCGCCTCGTCAAAGCGCGCGCTGAGGGCGCGGTCTTGCAGCACGAAGTCCAGCAGGCCAGCATTGACGGCCCGGGCGTGATCGAGCGCTTGCCGGTCAATCGCCGCCAGGCGCTCGGCAAAGCGGGCATTGGCCCTGGCGCGCCGCGCCCGCGCCGCGGGGCTGACATCGGGCCAGCGCGCCAGCGCCGCGAGATCGCCCATCCGCCCGGCCAGCAGCGGGTCCTCGCGCAGGTCGAAGGCACGCACATCCTCGATCAGGCGGTCAAGCTGCGCGGCAGCATCTTTCGTGTGCTGTTGCGCCCGCGCCGGGAGGGCAAGCAGGGCAAGGGCGGCGAGCAGCAGCATCAGTCTGGCCATAAGCGGGCTCCGGCAGCACGAAAACATGCTGCAGCCTATCGCGGCTGCGTCCGCGCCGCAATTTTCGAAAAAAGTCAGAAATGCCGCTTCAGGGTGATGCCAACGGTCCGAGGCACGGGCGGCGTGGTGTGCAGGTTCTGGCGGAAGCTGAACGGATTGCCGAAGGCAAAGGTGTTTTCCTTGTCGTTCATGATGTTGTTGACAAACACCGCGCCCTGCCAGCGCCCCGGCGCCTCCAGCGCCAGCCGCGCATTGAGCAGATTGCTGCGCTCGGCCAGGCGGTTGTCGGCGCTGGAAAAGGTCAGATTGGCCTTTCCCGAATAGGTGTAGTCAGCATCAAAAATCCAGCTCTTGCCATCCCAGGCGGGCCAGCGGTACTGGACCGCCGCGCCCCCGGACAGTTTGGGAATGCTGGGCAGCTGGCCATTGGGCTTGGCGCCAAAGAACGGATTGGCCAGGGTCAGGTCATCATCATTGAAGGACAGATTGGCCTCAACGCTCAGGCGCGCCGTCGGCGCATAGTGCATGGTGAACTCAAGACCCTTGTTCTGGGCATTGCCGGCATTGAGGATGAAGGTGAAGCCGTCGGGCAGGATCTGTTCGGACTGGATCCCGATCCATTTGAGGGTGAAGGCCGCCAGGGTGATGTGCAGGCGCTGATCGAGCAGGGTGAACTTGCCGCCTGCTTCATACATGGTCAGCTTGTCCGGATCGAAGGTCTGGTCGGTGCCGTTCGTCTCTTCGACCTCGCCCGGCTCTTCCATGTCTTCGGCTTCCAGAAGGGCACTGTCCGGACTGTTCAGATTGATGCCGCCCGGGCGGAACCCCTGGCTGACCTGGCCATAGAGCAGAACGTGCTCGCTGGCCTGATAGCTGAGCACCGCCTTGGGCGTGAAGCGCGAACTGCGGCTGACGCCGGTGCGCATCACCGGCGCGGTGCCCAGGGCGCCGTCAATGGTGCTGCGGCTTTGTTCGTTTGAGCGGTACCAGCGCAGGCCGCCGGTGATATCGAGGCGGGGCAGCACATGCAGCGTGCTCTCGCCGAACAGGGCAATTTCATGGGTGCGCTCGCGGCGCTTTTCCGAAAAGGCCGTATCGCCGCTGATGGCGCTGCCAGGCAGGGCAGAGGCCGAGCCGGGAATGATCAGGCTGGAGGTGTAGGTCTCGCGGCGGCGCGAGAAGAAGGCGCCCAGCAGCCAGTCAAGCCGGCCGCCATTGCGCGACACCAGGCGGGTTTCATTGGTGATCATGTCGATGACGCGGTCAATCTCGAACGGGCTGGGCGCGACCGGCAGGCCGGTCAGTTTCGGCACGCCCTTGGAGGCATCGATGGTGTCGCCGATGCTGCGGTGCACCAGCGCGGTCGAGGACACGATATCGCCCCAGCCAAACATGCCCTTGATGTCCGCATGGGGGTTGACGAAATCGTCCTCATGCGGCTCGCGGACCAGATTGGCGCGCTTGTATGGCCCCAGGGATTCCAGGAAATACTGGGTGTCGTCGCTGATCACGTCCTGAAAGTTCAGGCCGGCATGGATTTCCCAGTTTTCACGCACATCCAGCAGCATTCTGGCGCGCACGCCGAACACGTCGGTGGTGTTGACATTGTTCAGGCCCAGATTGACGTCATCGATATAGCCGCCATTGTGGTCCAGATAGCCGGTGACGCGCAGCGCCATGCGGTCGCGCACCAGCGGCATGTTGACGGTGGCGCTCAGGCGGGTATTGGCGCCGCCGGATTTGGTCAGCGAGGCGCCGGCCTTGAGGTCGGCCGTATAATTCTGAAGGTCCGGCTTGTTGGTGATCACCCGGTAGAGGCCGCCCAGGGCGCCTGAGCCATACAGCGTGCCCTGGGGGCCGCGCAGCACCTCCACATGATCCACGTCATCCAGTTGCAGATAGGGGTCCGGCTCATTGTAGTTCAGCCGCACATTGTCGAGATAGGCGCCAATGGTGGCCTGCTGGCGGCCGGTAAAGCTGCCGTCCGAAATGCCGCGAATGAAGATCTTGTTGCGGCTGGGACCGAGATTGGTCGAGGTCATGCCCGCCACATGCTGCGCCAGCGCATTGGTGTCGGTGATTTGCAGCGCATCCAGCCGCGGGCCGTTGACCACGCTCAGGCTCATGGGCAGGCGCTTGGCAATGGCGGCGCGCTTGGTGGCGCGCACGATGATGGTATCCGGCAGGAGATCGTCGCTGGCCGATGCCAGTTGCACGCCTTGCCGGATGGTCTTGTGCGGCGCCGGCTTGCGCGGCGCCACGACGATGCGGTAGGCGCCGGGACCGGCCTTTTGCCAGCCATAGCCGCTGCCAGCGAGCACCGCATCAAGCGCCTCGTCCAGCGTGTAAATGCCGAGGATGGGCGCGCGCCGGGCCTTGCCCAGATCGAGCCCGGAAAAGTCCAGGGATATGCGGGTTTGCCGCGCCAGCCGGGTCAGCGCCTTTTCCAGGCTGAGGCTGGGCAGGTCGATGATATAGGTCCGCTCCGGCGCGGCCCGGGCGGCGGTTGGCGGCAGGGACAGGACCAGCCCCAGGGCGGCGCACAGAAGAGCCGTCCATCGTGCGGCATGGCCGCAGGCAGCAGAGGCGGGATGGATCTCGCGTGTCATGCGTTCCGCTTTACCAGAAAAAAGCTTACTGGCTGTGAACAGCCTCTTTGGGGCGCAGCAGAATGCCCGATTGTGTTTTTTCCGCGGCAATGGGCAGGAATGCCGTCAGGTCGCCAATGGCGCGGTCCTGATCCGTGATCTGCAGAACACCCGAAAAGCGCACATGGGCCAGATCGGCACTGGCGAGCTTGACCGGGGTCGTGAAATAGCGGTTCAGCTCGGCCGTGACGGTTGCCAGATCGTCATTTTCAAACACCAGCTGCCCCTGTTGCCAGGCCAGGTCTTTTGCCGGTGTGAAGGGGCGCACCGTGAGGCCGTCGCCAGGCGTGTGCACCGCCTGCTGGCCGGCGCCAAGGCGCTGCGCTGCTGGCAAAGCGGCCTCGTGCCTGTCCCCGGCGGCGCGCGGTGCCAGTTCAACCATCCCCTCGCTCACCGACACCACGATGCGCACCTTGTCGTCGCGCACGTCAAAGCGTGTGCCGACATCGGTGATGGTCAGATCATTCAGCGCCACCCTGAAGGGCCGCGTGCTGTCATGATGCACGGTGAAAAAGGCCTCGCCCTTTTTCATGTTCACCTGGCGTGCGTCCCGTCCCAGCCTGACGGCAAGCGTTGTGTTGGTATTGAGCATGATGGTGCTGCCATCGGCCAGGGCGATGGTTTTCTGCTCGCCAATGCCGGTGCTGTATTCGGTAAAGCCCGCCATGGCGCCGCGATTGAGAAAGACCGGCGCCAGCAGCACCAGCAGGGTGGCGGCGATGGCTGCGCCGAGGCTGCCGCCAAATGCCCAGGGCCGGGCCTGGGCGGCACGGCGCCAGCGGTGCAGCGGAAAGGAAATCACATTATCGGGCACATTACCGGGCGTGGCTGCTTTGGGCGGGTCAGCCGGATCGGCCGCGGGCGCGCAATCGTCCCCGGCGGCCAGAACGCCGCTGTCCTCCCAGGCCAGCGCCACCTCGTCATAGGCGTCATTATGGGCCGGATCGGCTTCGAGCCAGCGCGTGAAGGCCTGCCAGTCTTCCACACTGGCATCGCCGCCATGCAGACGCACATGCCAGCGCAGGGCCTCCTCCCGGGGGCCCTCCTGGCCGTGATGTGATGCGCCTTTGGTCATGTCAAACCTTTCATCTCACATGGGGGACGCCGCCGCGGCGCCGCACCCTCCACTGCATGTGCAGATTTTTTCTGCGGGGGCACACAGCCCTATGGTTCACTGTCGCGCAAGGTTGTGGTCAGTTCGCGCATGGCGCGGATCACGTGTTTCTCGACGGTGCTGACGGCAATGCCCAGTTCCGCGGCAATCTGCTTGTGCGAGCGCCCCTGCAGGCGGTGCATTTCAAAGACCTGGCGCGCCTTGGGCGGCAATTGCGCGATGGCGTCCCTGACCTTTTGAATGCGTTCGGCGCGCAGCAGCCTGGCCTCGCCATCCTCTTCCTGGCTGGTGGCGAAGCCGCCAGTGGTCTGTGTGTTCTCGTCCGTCCATTTTTCATCGCGGGACTGGCGCCGCTTGTGCTGGCGGATGTGATCGAGCGCCAGCCGCCCGGCCATGGTGAACAGATAGCTGGCGGGATTGTCCAGATTGTCCGGCGGCGTGGCGGCGCTGACGCGGATCCACAAGTCCTGCACCAGATCTTCCGCGGCGGCCTCATTGCGCAGCCGCGCCGCCAGAAACCGCCGCAGGGCGGGGCGCTGCTCCATATATGCGCGTTTGAGGGTTTCCGCGGTCATGGCTGCGAGTATGCGCAAAAAAAGCGCAGCGGCAATGGAGGATTTTGCGCCGCCGCGCCGTCCCCCCTGTGAACGCGGCATGTGCCTGGCGCATGCCCCCAGACGGCGAGGATATCACGGTGAGCACGTTTCAACTTGAGTTGAGCAATGACGGCCAGCAGGACGGCCAGGTGCAGATCAGCCGCAAGGCGGTCGAGCGGTATGCCCGCGCCACCCCGGCGGTGATCTCCCTGACCCAGCACTTTCTGCCCGAGCGGCGCCGGGTCGAGGCCTTCATCGAAAAGACCTATGCACAGGCCTATGGCGC
>JALWUB010000028.1 GCA_026993275.1 Robiginitomaculum sp.
AGGGCGCAGCCATGGTAATAGGCGACCCGTTTGTATTTTTCCTTGCGTTCGCTCATTGGACTTTCCTCTATTGCGCGGCATCAAGGCCAAGGGCCTTGCGCTCGGCGGCCTTTTCCTCGGCAATGTGTTCACGAATGGCGTTGCGGGCCTTGTTCCAGCGCTTGGTGCGCGGATGAAAGAGCGCGGCCAGCCCCATGCCCATCAGGAATTTCACCGGCAAATGCCGGATCATCTGCTTGACCATCTGGATCAGCCAATCCTGCAAGAGCGGCTGTTTGGTCTTGAGCAGGAAATCCTTGAGGATGGAGCCATCCTCGATCTTGCCGGTCCGGACCACCTGGTCGGTGAAGATGGTGTCAAACACGGTCGAGGGCGTCGGCGGGGTATAACCCTTCATTTCCAGCCAGTGGGCCGTGGCCTTCATCACCCCTTCGGGGACCACATCGCGCGGGCAGGCATAGGTGCACTTGTTGCACGAGACGCACTGCCAGATGATTTCCTTGTCGCGCAAAAGCTCCGATTCCATGCCCATGCGGATGAGATAGATCCAGTAGCGCGGGTTGAAGTCCGGGTTGACCGCATTGACCGTGCACGAATTGGTGCACGAGCCGCACTGCCAGCAGCGGTGAATGTATTCGCCGCCGGGCAGGGCCGCGATTTCGTCCTGCATGGCCTCGTTGTAATCGGTGACCACGCGGCTTTCGATGAAGGTGCTCCAGTGGCCGGAAACATCGACACCGTCAATGACGAGGTGCTCGTGGGTCTTGAGGTTTTCCGGACGGATCAGGTGTTTTTCGTGAATGGCCATGGTGCGCTCAGTTCTGTTGCAAAAGGTCGGCGTCATCAAGGACGTAGGCGGTCCCGTCTATGGATTTGAGGCGTGTCTTGTTGCTGCGGGCCCGGATGCCGTCCAGCCCCAGCAGGCGGCGGGTGTATTCCATCGGGTCCTGGGGCGATGAAAAGTCCGTGCGCAGATAGGAGCCGCCCTGGGCACAGATGTAGTCGGCATAGATGTGGGCGCACAGAAGGTCGATATAGCTGAGCACGTCGGCAAAAATGCCGTTTTCGGTCAGATATTGCCCCAGCTCCTGGCGCAGCACCAGAAACATCTCGTAACTGTCCGGAATGTCGAGGGTGATGTGATCGATCTGCTCGTCAAACCAGATTTCGCGCAAGACCCCGGTATTGGTCTTGCGGTCCCACATCCAGCGGGTCATCAGCGGATAGCGTTCCGGGTCCACATTGTGCAGGATTTCCGCGCCCAGGTCGCGCACCCAGCGGTGCTTCCTGTCTTGCGGGAAAGCCGCCATGAAGGCGGCAAGGCGCGCATCGGCGGTGCTGGTGTCTTCGCGCCCGTCCAGCAGGGCGGTGATGGCTGCCCTCATGCGGGCAAAGGCCTCGTCTTCCAGATAGGCGGCGACGCGGCGGCGCACGGTGGACATGAAGGCGCACAGACCGGCAAAGGTCTCCACGGTCATGACCTCGGCGGCGCCATCGCGCAAGGCTTCCTGGAACAGGGTGTTTTTCAGTTTCAGCGCCGCGATGTAACGCTCCACCCCGCCCATGGGCTCACAGCCGGTGACCGCGCCCTGCAAGGCCTTTTGCAGGACCGGGCCGGACAGGTGCAATTCGGGCAGGGCCGCGTTCGGGGCCGCGCCCTTGTCCTTTTTCGCGCTGGTCAAAAAGGACAGCACCTCAGGTCATGCTCCTGCTTGCACATTCAACACCCGTGTCATCCCGGAAAAGCGGCGCTTTATCCGGGATCCACAACGCAGCCTCGCCATCCCATGGACCCCGGACAGCCTGACGGCTTCCGGGGTGACACACGGAAACTGGTAAAATCCGCCGCACGGCCTCTACTCCGCAGCGGCCAGCTGGCCATTGGCGACAGCGAGGGCGCTGAATGCCGCGGCCTGGCCCTGGGCAATGGAATCATCAATGGTTTCCGGCCCCGTCGCCGCGCCGGCGACAAACACGCCGGGGCGCGAGGTCGCGCCCATGCCGCCATAGGACGCCTTGCGGTCGATGAAGCCATTGACCTCGAGATCGACGCCAAAAATGGAGGACAGCAGCATGTTGTCCACATTGGGGTCCATGCCGACGGCATGCACGACCATGTCGAAGGGAATGGTGATCGGGCGCTTGACCAGGGTGTCCTCGCCCTTGACGATGACCTTGTTGCCGTCCGAGGTCACTTCGGCGATGCGCGCCTTGATGTACTTGACCTTGAACTCTTCCTGGCTCTTCCAGTAATACTTGGTTTCCAGAAGGCCGAAGGTGCGGATGTCCATATAGTAGATATAGACATGGCAGT
>JALWUB010000029.1 GCA_026993275.1 Robiginitomaculum sp.
GGGGGCGAGAGAGAAACCCAGGGTCCCAACCCGATTGATGAGGATAGCATACATGCCTTTACCCCTCCCGCGCAGCCTTGCGCTGCCGCCACTCTTTTCCAAAGTCCTGCTGAGCGCGGGCCTTGCCATGTCACTGGCCTTTGCCGGACCGGCGCCAGCGGCGCTGGCCAAGGACAAGACCGTGCCGCTGGCCGGTATCCTGAAGCCGGGCACGCCGATCAGCTTTGCCGACCTGATCGAAAAGGTCAGCCCGGCCGTGGTCAGCATCACGGTGGAAACCCGTGAGGACGCCCCGCAAATCAACCTGCCGGAAGGGCTTGACCAGCTGCCCGAACCGTTCCGGGATTTCTTCCGGCGGCAAATGCCCGGCCAGGGCATGCCGCAAAAGCCCCGTGAAGGGCGCGCCCTGGGCTCGGGCTTTCTGATTTCGCCCAAGGGCTATGTGGTCACCAACAACCATGTCATCCGCCATGCCGCCAAGATGACCGTGGTCATGCAGGACGGGCGCGAGTTCGACGCCAAGCTGATCGGCCATGACAAGCTGACCGACCTGGCGGTGCTGAAAATCGAGGACGACAAGCCCCTGCCCTATGTCTCCTTTGCCGAAGACGTCAAGCTGCGGGTCGGCGACTGGGTTGTGGCCGTGGGCAATCCGTTTGGCCTTGGCGGCACCGCGACCGCGGGCATCGTCTCGGCCACGGGCCGCGAAATCGGCCCCAATGCCTATGACTTCATCCAGATTGACGCCTCCATCAACCGCGGCAATTCCGGCGGGCCGACCTTTGACCTGTACGGCAATGTCGTTGGCGTCAACTCGCAAATCCTCTCGCCCACCGGCGGCAATATCGGCATCGGCTTTGCCATTCCCGCCCATGTCGCCGAAAAGGTCACGCGCGAGCTGATCAAGAATGGCGTCGTCACCCGCGGCTATCTGGGCGTCAGCATTCAGAGCCTGGACAAGGACCTGGCCGAGAGCGTCGGCCTGAGCGACCACAAGGGCGCGCTGGTGGCCAAGGTCTTTGATGGCAGCCCGGCCAAAAAGGCCGGTTTCAAGGTTGGTGACATCATCATCCGCCTGGACGGCAGGGAGGTGCTCGATTCGCGCGATCTGACCCGCCGGGTCGGCGAGCTTTATGTCGGCCACAAGGCCAAATTCGTCATCTTGCGCGATTCCAAGCGCAAGACCCTGGTGGTCACCATCGGCAAGCGCCCGGAAAACCTTGGCGAGGAGCCGGACAATGCCGCACCGGCCCAGTCCAGCCTCGACGAGTTCGGCATGAAGCTGGGCAAGCTGACGCCTGAAGACCGCAAGCGTCTCGAACTGCAGGAGAATCGCGGCATTCTGGTCGAGCAGGTCGAAACCGGCAGCATTGCCTTCAAGAAGGGCCTGCGCGCCGGAGATGCGCTGCTGGTGGCCGGGTCAACCGATCTGCACAGTCCGGCCGACTTCGAGCGGGCCGTGCAGGCCGCGCGCAAGGCCGGACGCAAGGCCATTCGTGTTCTGGTGCAGAACCGCAATGGCCAGCTGTTCACCGCCCTGCGGCTGGACGAAACCAAAAAAGAGGAAAACTGATCCTCCAGGAGAGGCGGACAGCATGCGTATCCTGATCATCGAAGACGACATTGAAGCGGCCCATTATCTGCGCAAGGGACTCGATGAGTCTGGCCATGTCGCCGATCACGCCGCCGATGGCGAGACCGGCCTGCAAATGGCCCGCACCGCTGATTATGACGTCCTCATCGTGGATCGCATGCTGCCGCGCCTCGACGGCCTGACCCTGGTGCAGACCTTGCGCGAGGAAGGCTCCAAGACGCCGGTGATCTTCCTGTCGGCCCTGGGCGAGGTGGACCACCGCATTGAGGGCCTCAAGGCCGGCGGCGACGACTATCTGGCCAAGCCCTTCGCCTTTGCCGAACTGCTGGCCCGGGTCGAGGCCCAGGCGCGGCGGCGCGACCCGGACGCGGTGCAGACCCAGCTCAAGGTCGGCGATCTGGAAATGGACCTGCTGGCGCGCACCGTCAAACGGGCCGGCAAGACCATCATGCTGCAACCGCGCGAGTTCCGCCTGCTCGAATTCCTGATGAAGCATGCCGGCCAGGTGGTGACCCGCACCATGCTGCTGGAGAAGGTCTGGGACTATCATTTTGACCCCCAGACCAACGTCATCGACGTGCACATTTCGCGCCTGCGCGGCAAGATCGACAAGGGCTTTGACCGCCCGCTTCTGCACACCGTGCGCGGCGCCGGTTACCGCTTGCAGGCATGAGCCGCTGGCCGGCTTTTCTGCGCACCACCACGTTTCGCTTCACCAT
>JALWUB010000030.1 GCA_026993275.1 Robiginitomaculum sp.
GCGCGCCACCACGCGCTGGGAGGTGCGCGGGCTGGAGGCGGTGCAGCCCGTATGGCGCGAGGGCAAGGGCGTGATCGGCACCTTCTGGCATGGCCGGGTGCTGATGAGCATTGCCGCCTGGCCCGAAAATGCCCAGCGCCCCGCCATCCTGATTTCACGCTCGCCGGACGGCGCCTTCATCGCCAGGGCAATACGCAGGCTGGGGTATCAGGTCATTCGCGGCTCGGCCCGCAACCAGCGCAAGAACAAGGACAAGGGCGGCAGTGCCGCCTTCCGGCACATGCTCCGCCATGTGCAAGAGGGCGGCTGCATGGCGCTCACCCCGGACGGCCCGCGCGGACCGCTGATGCAGGCCTCGCCGGGCGCGGTGCGGCTGGCACGGCTGAGCGGTGCGCCGATCGTGTGCCTGTCCTGGTCAACGCGCTGGCGGCTGGTGCTGCCCAGCTGGGACCGCCTGGTGCTGCCGCTGCCGTTTGGCCGCGGCGTGCTGGTCTGGAAAGGGCCGCTCAGGGTGCCTGGCGATGCGGATGCACAGGACATGGAAAAAGCCCGCCTGCTGTTGCAGAACGCCTTGCGCGCGGGCACGGACGAGGCCGATACTGCCTGCGGGCACAAGGTCATAGAGGCACGGCCATGAGGGACTGGGCGCTTGGCGTATATACCGGGCTGACGGGACTGCTGGCGGGGCTGGCGCCCCTGTGGCTGCGCTGGCGGGCGCGGCGCGGCAAGGAAGAGCGCGCCCGGCTGACCGAACGGCTTGGCTGGGCCAGTGAAAAGCGCCCCCATGGCGCGCTCATCTGGCTGCATGGCGCCAGCGTTGGCGAGGCCAAGGTGATGCTGGTGCTGATCGAGGCCCTGGCCAGGCAGCGGCCGGACCTGCACTTTCTGGTGACATCGGGCACGCTGACTTCGGCGCGCATTCTTGGGGCGGAGCTGCCGCCATCGGCGCGGCACCAGTTCGTGCCCGTGGATACGCCGCAGGCGGCGCGGCGATTTGTTGCGCACTGGCAGCCGGATCTGGGCATTTTCACCGAATCGGAATTGTGGCCCAACCTGATTCTGGCGGCGCGCAGGGCCGGGGTGAGGCTGGCGCTGGTCAATGCGCGCATGAACACCGCCAGCCTGCGCCGCTGGCGGCGCTTCGGGCACAGCGCGCGCACCTTGCTGGACAGTTTTGCCTTTATCGGCGCGGCCGATCTGGCGACCCGCGACGGCCTCGCCGCGATTACCGGAAAGGCGCCGGTCTTTTGCGGCAATCTCAAGCGCGCCGCGCCCGCCCCCTGGGTCAATGAACAGCGCCTGAAAACGCTCCGCCAAGCCATTGGCACGCGCCCGGTCTGGCTTGCCGCCTCAACCCATGACGGCGAGGAGCGCATCATCATCGAGGCGCACCGGGCGCTCAGCCTGCGCTTTGAAAGGGCATTGCTGATCATTGCGCCGCGCCATCCCGAACGCGGCAAGGCCATAGCGGCGCTGTGCCACCGCCACCGCCTTGCCCTGCGCCGCCGCGCCGCCGGCGAAGAGCCGGACAGCAAGATCAGCGTCTATATCGCCGACACGCTGGGCGAAATGGGCCTGTGGATGCGCCTGGCCGGACTGGTGTTCATGGGCGGCTCGCTATTGCCGCGCCTGCATGGCCACAATCCCATTGAAGCGGCAAAACTGCATGCAGCGATCCTGAGCGGCCCGTATCACGACAGTTTTTCCGGCCCCTATAACGACCTGGCCGTGGCCAACGCCTTTGTCGAGACTGGCGATGCGCCCGCCATTGCCAGCGCCGTGGCCGATCTGTGGACGCACCCGGAACAGGCGCAGGCCATGCAGGCGCGGGCCTTTGACATGACCGTAAGGGGGGGCCGCGAAGCGGTGCAAAACACCCTGCGCGGCCTCGCCCCCCTGTTGCCGGAGGCGCCGTGATGCGCCCGCCGGAATTCTGGGATCACCGGGTGGGGCGGGCCAGTGCGCCGCTGCTGCGCGCAGGCTTGGCGCCGCTGTCCTGGCTGATCACCGCCGCCGGGCGCTGGCGCTGGCGCCGCGCCACCCCCGCAAAGGCGCCTGTGCCGGTGATCTGTATTGGCAATGTCACGCTCGGCGGCACTGGCAAGACGCCGCTGGCGCTGGCGCTGGCTGCCCTGTTGCAGGCCCAGGGCCACAGGCCGGTATTCCTGAGCCGCGGCCATGGCGGCCGCGCCAGGGGGCCGCTTGTGGTGGATCCGGATCGCCATGACGCGGCCCTGGTGGGGGACGAGGCCTTGCTGCTGGCCGCCGCGGCCCCGGCCATTATCGCCCGCGACCGGGTCGCCGGGGCAAGGCTGGCGGCGGCGCAGAATGCCGATCTCATCATCATGGATGACGGCTTTCAAAACCCCGCTTTGCACAAGGACGCCAGCTTGCTGGTGCTGGATACGCAGGCCGGGCTGGGCAATGGCCGCGTCTTTCCCGCCGGACCCTTGCGCGAGCCGCTGGCCGATGCGCTGGCGCGTGCCGACGCCCTGGTGGCCATGGGCACGGGCCCGTGCCGGTCAATACCGCCCTGCCGGTGCTGCGCGCCCGTCTGGTCAACGAGGCCGCGCCGCCGCCGGGGCCGCTGTTCGCCTTTGCCGGCATTGGCCGCCCGCAAAAGGTCTTTGATGCCTTGCAGGCCGCCGGGGCGGACCTTGTGCAGGCCATGGCATTTGCCGACCATCACCGCTACAGCGCCCGTGAATTGCGCGCCTTGCGCGCCTGGGCAGAGGCGGAAAACGCCCGCCTGATCACCACGGAGAAAGATCATGTGCGCCTGCCGCAGGCGTTTCGCGGCAGCGTTGCCGCCTGGCCGGTGCGGGCGCGTCTTGAGGCGCCGGAAAGGCTGATGGCACTGCTGCAGGCGCGGGGGGTATTGTGAGCGCGCGGCGGGCCGGTTTGCGCACGCGCCTGATCTGGCGGCTGCAGGCGCTGCTGTGGCATGCGGTCATGGGGCTGTTTGCCCTCCTGCCGATGGAGGTGGCCTCGGCGCTGGGCGGGCGGGCCATGCGGCTGATCGGCCCGCTTTTGCCCGCGCACCGCACCGCACTGATCAATGCCCGGCTGTGTTTTCCGGAACTGGACGAGGCCGGGGTGCAGGCCCTGGCGATGGCTGCCTGGGACAATCTGGGCCGCCTGGGCGGCGAGTTTCCGCATTTGCGCGAATTGCGCCCCTATGACCCGGACGGGCGCGTGACCGTGCGCGGGCTGGAGCACTTGCATGCCATACGCGATTCCGGCAAGCCGGCGGTCATTGTCACCGGCCATTTCGCCAATTGGGAGGTGATGGCGGCGGCCATCTGCCTTGGCGGCGTGCGTGCAAGGGTGTCCTACCGCCATGCCAACAACCCCTATATTGATGCCCACATCACCCGCCTGCGCCATGCCTATGGAGTGCCGGACCTGAGCGCCAAGGGCGAGACCGGCGCGCGCGAAATGCTGCTGGCCCTGCAAAGGGGGCAGACAGTGACCTTCCTCAATGACCAGCATTTCACCCTGGGCGTGGAGGCGCCGTTTTTCGGCCACATGCTGAAAACCGCGCCGGGTCCGGCGCGGCTGGCCCGGCGCTTTGGCGTGCCGATCCTGCCGGTGTCGGTGACGCGCAAGCCGCACGCCCGTTTCGTGGTGACCTTTCATCCTCCGTTTTACGCCGACAGCCATCCCGACAAGCGCACCGCCATCGCCAACACGGTGGCCCGCATCAACGCCTTTCTCGAAGCCCAGGTGCGCGCCCATCCGCAAGACTGGTTCTGGGTGCACCGGCGCTGGCCCAAGGCGCTTTACCGCAAGCGCTCCATGTCCAGCGACAAGGCGGATTCCGGATTGACATAATAGCGGTTGCGCCATTTGAGCGACCAGTGCAGATGCGGCCCCGTGGCCCGGCCGGTGGCCCCGACCCTGCCCAGCACCGCGCCCTTGGCGACACGCTCGCCGTCGTGCACGGCAATGGCGCTCATGTGCATGAACACGCTGACCAGGCCCTGGCCATGGTCGAGAAACACCGTGCCGCCCTCGAAATAGAGATCCGGATCGGCCAGGGTGACCACGCCGCCCGCCGGGGCATGGATGGGTGTGCCGGCGGGAACGGCAAAGTCGATGCCCATATGCGGCCGTTTCGGCTTGCCATTGAGCACCCGCTGCGAGCCATAGACGCCGCTGATGCGCGCCCCGGCCACCGGCCTGGAAAAGCCGTCGAGATAGCCCCGCGCCGCCACCTGTTTGGCGAAGGCGGCTTTCTTGCGGGCGCTGCTTTTGCGAATCTGCGCCAGTTGCTCCGCCGTGAAGCGGGACACCTTGCCAGGCGGCAAGCCGTCAATGCGTTCGACCCTGTAGGCATGCGGGGCAATGTGCAGGCGCTGGCGGCGGCAGGCGCCGGGCGCCGTGCATACGCGCAGCACCATGTTGGCGGCGGCATTGCGCGAAAACCCGAGCACGAAGCGCCCGGCCGCATCGGCGCGCAGGGTTTGTGAAAAGCCGCTGGCATCGCTGAGCGTGACCTGGCTTCGCGGCGCCGCCCGGCAGGCCAGCACCGCGCCCTGTTCATAGGCGCCAATGCAGGACGGCACGGGCGAAGCGTTTTGCAAAGTGCCTTGCAAGGCGCTGGCCAGCACCGCCGCCAGCAGCAGCATCAGGCCTTGTCCTGCACCGTGCGCCAGCGCGTCACCGCCGCCTCGCAATCGACATAGGCTTCCTGCAATTGCGCGCTCCAATAGCGCAACTCGTCGAGCGGAATGCGCTTGCCGGTTTCGGCGCAGAGCACATAGGCGCCAGGCTTGAGAATCAGAAAGTCGCCATCGCCATAAGACAGGCGGGCCTCGCCCGTAAAGCTGTTGTCATGCCGGTTCATGAGCGGATTCTAGCACGGGCCCGCCAGCCCTGTCACCTGCGCCGGTCAGGGCTGGAGCTGAACAACCTTATGAAACTACACCACCAGAGTCTGCCAATCCTGCTCCATTCAAGCACTCAATTTGACGCTATTACGCCTTTCAAAATAAATATTGCGCAAGGACTGGAATCATGGTGACCTTGATTCCAGAAACGACTCATATTGACAATCTCTATTGATTCTCAAGGGAAAAAAGGAAAAACATGACGGGGAAGTTTAATCTGGAGCGGACGCAAAACGGGGATTTTATGTTTAATCTGGAAGACGAAAATGGCAGCATTATTGGCATTTCCGGGCTCTACAAGGCCAAGGCCAATGCGCAAAAGGGCATTGCCGCTGTCAGGAAAAACGCACCGGCGCTCATGCGCTTCAAGGCGCCATGGCGCGGGCAGGACGGCAAATGGCATTTTGCCTTGAAAGCCCGCAATGGCGAGGTGATTCTGGACAGCCAGGGCCATGAGTCGAAAGACAGCGCCGAGGCCGGAATCCGCGCCGTGCAGCGCGCCGCCAGGGACGCACCCACCCGCGACCTGACCAAGCGCTAATCAGAAAGCCCAGTGCTCTGATCAGCCGCACTGGGAAGCGGTGGCGTGGTGTCAAAGACCGGCGGAGCCGGGTCGATCTCCACGATTTTGCCGGGCTTGATCTCAAAAACGCTGAGCAGGCGCTGCACCAGCCCGTCCGTGCCAAAGCGAAACCGGCCATCAGCGCCATAAAACCCCTCCGGCCGCAGCAGGATGTTCATGTCAATGGCGCTGCCGCCGGTCTCCTGCCCGGTTTCCGCCGCATGCCCAGCCTTGAATAGCCCGAAAATCCCGCGCTTGCCTTGTGTGTCTTGCGGTGCGTCCGCCGCCTCATCCTGACTTGTGCCGTCCGGCACGGCTTGCGGACGGCTGGACTGGGCCGCAACCATGATGGCGTCATGGGCAAGGCTGGCCAGACGGCCGGGCGGCTCTGCAAAGGCGCTGCCATAGGCGGCCTTGAAGGCCTCATGCGGCGCTGCGGCCGGGCCTGGAAACCAGCCGCCGAACAGCGCCGGTTCGCGCAGCAGCGTTGCGTCATTCCACAAATGCACGCCGATGAACCGGGTGATTTTCGGATCGACATCATAAAACGGCAAGAGCGGCGCCAGCGAGCGCAGCCGCACCCCGCTTTCGGGAATGAACACGGCCTGATAGGGCAGTTGAAAGTCAAACTCCGGGTCCAGATTGGGGTCGCCAACCCCGCCCGCCTCTTTCCAGGCTTCGATGGCGGCGCGGCGCTCTTCCACATGGGCGATCTGGCGCGCTGGCGCATCCATGCTTTGCACGTCCCTGCCATAAAGCGCGATGTCGGTAATGGCCAGGCCGGCCGGCGGCGCATAGGTGAACAGGGCTTCCTCGACGCGGTCGCCATAGCGCCCTTGCGGGCGCAGCAGGGCCACGGCATTGATAATCGCCGGAGCCTGTTTGCCTTGTGTTTCGGGCCGCAGCGCCGCGCCACTCTCGAAGGCAGCCTGGTTTTGCGCCTGGATATAGCCGACCATGCGGGCAATATCGGCTTCAGGCGTGAAGCTGAGCAGGTAAACGCCCTGGCCAGCGGCGCTGCGGTCGGTAGAAAACGCAATAACAGGGATATGGGCTTGCCTGGCCGGTTCAGCGGCGGCGGATACCGCACTGCTCAGCACCGGCCCGATGATGATATCGGCGCCTTCGGCAATCACGGCCTCGGCGCTGCTTTTCGCCGCCTCCGGCGTTCCACCGCTGTCCTTGGGCAGCAAGAGCAGGCGCGGATCGTCCGCTTCGAACACCGCCAGTTGCGCCGCCTCGAGCATGGAGCGCGCTTCCTTGCGCAAGGCGGCACTGCTGGCGCCAAAGGGCAGCAGCAGGCCAATGCGCACGATCTGGCGCCCTTCCATGTGCGGCGGCGTCAGGATGGCGCTGGGCGGCGTTTCCGGCTTCGGCTCCTGTGGCGCCGGGGCGGGCTGTGCGGGCTGTCCCTGCGGCGGCGGCGCGGGCGGCGCGGGCTGCGGCCGGGGCGGCGGCGCCGGGGTCTGGCAGGCAGCCAGCGCCAGCAGCGCGGCGATCAGGACCAGCGGCCCTCTTCCGTTACGGCAAAAACCGGTCCACATTGATGCCAAAGCCATGATCACTGTCCCGCAAAATCCTGACGAGCCTAAAGAGTGCGCCGCGGCTTCGCAAGATGCCCCGGCCAGCACCGTGCTCGAGCCCGGCCTCTATCTGGTGGCAACGCCGATCGGCAATTTGCGCGACATCACCCTGCGGGCGCTGGATGTGCTGGGCGCCGCCGATCTGGTGCTGGCCGAAGACACCCGGGTCAGCCGCAAGCTGTTCGAGGCCCATGGCCTGCGCCCCAGATGCGCGCCCTATCACGACCACAATGCCAGGGCCAAACTGCCCGGCCTGATCAAGGCGCTGCAGGAGGGCGCGCGCATTGCCCTGGTCAGTGATGCCGGAACGCCGCTGGTCTCCGACCCCGGCTTCCGCCTGGTGCGGGCCGCCATTGCGGAAGGCATTGCCGTGCATGCCATTCCCGGCGCCAGCGCGGCCCTGGCAGCGCTGTGTGTGTCGGGCCTGCCGGTGAACCGGTTTCTGTTTGCCGGCTTCTTGCCCGCAAAGCCCGCGGCGCGCCTGCGCGCCCTTGAAGCATTGAAGAGCGTGCCCGCCAGCCTGGTCTTTTACGAAAGCCCGGCCCGTCTTGATGCCACGCTGGCCAGCATGGCCCAGGTTCTGGGTCCGCGCCAGGCCATGCTGGGGCGCGAACTGACCAAGCGCTTTGAAAGCCACTACCGCGCTCCGCTGGACCAGCTGGCGGCGCTGGTGCCCGAAGAGGAGCGCCGCGGCGAAATGGTGCTGGTGGTGGCGCCGCCTGGCGAAGACAATGCCTGGAGCGCGGCCGGACTGGATGCGGCGCTCGATGACGCGCTGTCGCGTCTCAGCCTGAAAGACGCGGTTGATGAAATTGCCGCCATGAGCGGTCAGCCCCGCCGCCAGGTGTATCAGCGGGCGCTGGCCCGGAACAGGCGCCGGTGAGCCGCAAGCGCCAGCGTGCCTACAGGGCCGGACTCTGGGGCGAACGCCTGGCCGCGGCCCTGCTGATGCTCAAGGGCTATCGCATTCTGCACCGGCGCTGCCGCACCGGCGCGGGCGAGATCGACCTGATAGCCCGGCGCGGGCCGGTTCTGGTGTTTGCCGAGGTCAAGACCCGCAAGGGCGGTGCCACGCCAGAGGCGGTGCATCCGGCCCAGGCGGCGCGGCTGGTGCGCGCCGGCAATGCGTTTTTGGGCGCGCATCCGCATTATGGCGGCCTGGATGTGCGCTTTGACGTCATCCTCACCGGCGGCTTGTCCTGGCCCCGGCATGTCAAATCGGCCTGGCGGGCGGACACGGACAGCAAAACTGCGATATTCTGACCGCCCTGATTCGTTTTGACCGTCCGGGACGAGGAGAAAACCATGGCGTTGTTCCGCCTTGCCGCCTTGCTGCTTGTTGTGCTCACCGCCCTTGGCGGCTGCGTCGTCAGCACCATCAGCGGCGCCGCCAGCAAGGAGCGCCCTGTGGGCCGCTCCATTGACGACACCAATGCCAGCATTGCCATTGGCGCACGGCTGCGGCGCTATCCTGGCGACATGTCCGGGGTGCGCGTCGCCGTGGAGGATGGCTTTGTGCTGTTGACCGGCAATGTCGCCACGCCGCAATTGCGCCTGGAGGCGGAAAAGATCGCCTGGGGCGCGCCCAAGGTCGTCAGGGTCGCCAACGAGATACAGGTCGCCGGGCATCGCGGCTTTTTCGGCAACGCCAGGGATCGCTGGATCACCACCCGGGTGCGCTCGCGCATTTTGTCCGATAGCGCGGTGCGCAGCCTCAATGTCAATATCGAAACCCGCAACAAGGTGGTCTATCTGCTCGGCCTGGTGCGCACGCAAGGCGAGATCGAACGCATCACCTATCACGCCAGCCTGGTGCCGGGCGTCACCAGGGTGGTCAGCTATTTGCGCGTGGCCGCCCCGCCCGCCCCTCCAGGCCCCGCAACCGGACCGGAACATGATGCCGCGCCGGAGGCGGACAGTTGAGGGGGTGCGGCCTTCTTTCACCTTGAAAAAGGACGTCTGTCCGAAGCGTCTTTGCCCTGTCTCATGCTTTGTGCCAGGGCCTGAAGCCAATTGGCTTGCCGGTCTTGCGGGGCTGGCCAGGCGATGCGCTTGAAAGCCGCACAATTGCGCGTGGGCGCGGCGGATTTTGGTTTGGCGATGGCGCCTCTGGCCAAAGCCGTGGTGACGCCTTAAGTCTTGGGCACACACCAGTAGCGGAGCAAACTCCATGACCAAGCCCTTGCGCGTTGCCGTGCAGATGGACCCGATCGCGGATGTGGATGTCGAGGGCGACACCAGTTTCGCCATGATCGAGGAA
>JALWUB010000031.1 GCA_026993275.1 Robiginitomaculum sp.
ACCGTTACGGACCTGAACCACAAGGCGCAGGACATTCTGCGCGGCAATGACCGCGGCGGCTATACGGTGCCGAGCCCGCGGCTGTATCCGTTTCAGTGGAACTGGGATTCCGCCTTCACGGCGCTGGGCTGGGCCGCCTTCGACATGGACCGGGCCTGGGAGGAACTGGACACCCTGTTCCGGGGCCAGCGCCCCGATGGCATGGTGCCGCATATCGTGTTCTGGGATGATGATCCGGGCTATTTTCCGGGCCACCAGGTCTGGGGCACCAGGGGATCGCCACCCGCTTCGGGCATCACCCAGCCGCCAGTGGCGGCCAGCGTGGTGCGCTGGCTGGGGCAGATGGACACGCGCCCGGCGGCGCAGGCCAGGCTCAGGGGCCTGTTTGGCAAGCTGCTGCGCTGGCATGCATGGTTCTTTTCCTGCCGGGATCCGCACGCAAGCGGTCTGGTCACCAGCATCCATCCCTGGGAAACCGGCCGCGACAATGCGCCCGAATGGGACCGGCCGCTGGCCGCGGTTCCGGTGCGCGATGTGCCGGACTACCAGCGCCGCGATACCGATACCGTGACCGCCGCCATGCGCCCCAGCACAAGGGAGTATGACCGCTATCTGGCGTTGGTGGCGCTGGCCCGAAAGGCCGGCTGGGATCAGCGCCAGCTTGCGGCCCAAGGGCCGTTCCGGGTGGTTGATCTGGGCACCAATCTGATCCTGCTGCGCGCCAATCGCGACCTGTTGGCGCTGGCACAAACTCTGGAAGAAACGGCGGCAGCGGCGCAAATCAGCGGCTGGATCGGGCGTGCCGAAGCGGCGCTGCAAGACCTCTGGAACGAGGACCTGGGCGCCTTTTGCTCGCGTGACCAGATCAGCGGCCGTTTTCTTGGCAGTCTCTCCAATGCCGCGTTTCTGCCCTTTTATGCTGGACTTGGCACGGCGGAACAGCGCCGCCGCCTGATCCGGCATCTGGCGCGGATTGCGGACATGGCGCGCTATCTGCTGCCCAGCCTGCCGCCTGATGACCCGCATTTCGAGCGCGTGCGCTACTGGCGCGGGCCGGTCTGGGCGCAGATGAACTATCTGAGCGCGCGCGGCCTTGGCGAGTGCGGCGAAGAGGGCTGGGCCCGGCGCATCCGGCGCGACACCGCGGCGCTGATCGAAAAGAGCGGATTTTACGAAGCCTTTGCCCCCGATGACGGCAGCGGCACCGGCGGCCAGGATTTTTCCTGGACCGCGGCGATGTGGCTGCACTGGGCCAATGCGGCGGCCGGGGCCGGCACACAACAGCAGGAGAGCCCCGCATGAACGCACTGGACTATGGCCTGATCCTTGCCTATCTGGCGCTGCTGCTGGGGCTTGGCTATGTCTATCGCGAGCAGCACGACCGCAAGGACTATTTCCTCGGCGGGCGCGCCTTTGGCTGGCTGCCGCTGACTCTGTCGACCATGGCGACCCAGCTTTCGGCGATCAGCTTCATTTCCGCCCCGGCCTTTGTCGGCATCCGCGCGGGCGGCGGCATGATCTGGCTGTCTTACGAACTGGCGGTGCCGCTGGCCATGATCATCCTGATGTGGGGCATCATGCCGCGGCTGTATCAGTCCGGCTATGTCAGCATTTACGAATTTCTCGAAGCGCGCTTCGACCAGTACACCCGCTTCCTGATCAGCATCGTGTTTCAGGTCAGCCGCGCCTTTGGCACCGGCATCACCATTTATGCGGTGGCGCTGATCCTGCAGAGCATGGTCGGCCTGCCCCTGTGGCTGGCCATTGTCATCATCGGCGTGGTCACGGCGCTGTATTCGCTCAGCGGCGGCATGAAGGCGGTGGTGTTTGGCGACGCCCTGCAAATGGTGATCATCTTTCTGGGCATTTTCCTCTGCACCGCCTTTGCGCTTTACGAGCTTGGCGGCCTGAAGCCCCTGTTTGCCCATCTCGACCCGGCCCGGCTGACGGCGGTCAATTTCCGCTCGCTGGGGCTCGATGGGGACGAGTTCGGCTTTTGGCCCATGCTGTTTGGCGGCCTGGTGCTCTATGCCTCCTATTATGGCTGCGACCAGACCCAGGCGCAGCGCATCCTGTCGGCGAAGAACGAAACCACCGTGTGGCGCATTCTCTTTGCCAATGGGCTGATGCGCTTTCCCATGGTGCTGCTCTATTGCCTGATGGGGCTGATCATCGGCACTCTGGCGATCACCGCGCCGGACTTTCCCACCGATGGCATGGCGCAGCGGCCGGACCTGCTGGTGCCGCGCTTCATCGTCACCTACATGCCGCACGGCCTGATCGGCATTCTCGTGGTTGCCATCCTGTCGGCGGCGATGTCGTCCTTGAGCTCGGTCATCAATTCGCTGACCGCGGTCACCATCGAGGATGTCGCCCGGGTGCGCGGCAAGAGCATGAGCGAAGGCCAGTATGTGTTCTGGTCGCGCTTTGCAGCGCTGGCCTGGTCGGCGGTAATCCTGGTGCTGTCGTTTTATGGCGGCGCCATTGCCAGCACCGTCATCGAGGCCGTCAACAAGGTCGGCTCGCTGTTCTACGGGCCCATTCTGGCGACCTTCGTGCTGGCAATCCTGTGGCGCGGCGTTGGCCCCATGGCCGCCAATGCGGGCCTGCTGGGCGGCGTCGGCATCAATCTTTATCTGTGGCTGGGACAGCCGCAGGTGTTCTGGTTCTGGTGGAATGTGTCGGGCTTTGCCGGCGCGCTCGCCATTGCCTGGCTTGTGGCCGCCGTGCTGCGCCATCGCGAACCGGCCCTGGCGCTGGCCAGCGTCATTCATGAAGACAACATTGCCAGCCTGCGGCGGCAGACGCTGATTCTGGCGTTCTATTTTGTCTTCATCCTGCTGTTCATTTCGTCATTTCCCCGGCTTTGGGCGTGGCTTGCTGCCAGCCTTGGCGCGGCATAGGCGATGAAGCCGGACGGAACGCCCCGCCCTGCCGCCGCGGCGGCCTGCGCGCCGCGCACGGCGCGTTATGCGCAGCTCTTGCGCCAGGTCTATGATGCCGCCACGGCCCGCACGCTGGCCCGGCAGATTGCCCGGCAGGTGCAGGCGGCGGCCTGTGCCGGGCGGCGGACGCCGCACCGCTTCAGCGAAGACGATGTTCTGCTGATCACCTATGCGGACACGCTGCTGGATGGCGCCGTGCCGCCGCTGAAGGTCCTGCGCGGGTTTTACAGGCGCCGTCTCAAGGATCTGGTCTCCATGGTGCACGTCCTGCCATTTTTTCCGTCAACCTCCGATGACGGCTTTGCCGTGGCCGATTACCGCGCCGTGCGCGACGATCTGGGCGGCTGGGCGGAGGTCGAGGCGCTGGCGGGCGAATGCGCGCTGATGGTGGATGCGGTCATCAACCACGCCTCGCAAGGCAGCGCGTGGTTTCAGGGCTATCTTGCCGGCGATCCGGCATTTGCGGACTTCTTCATTTCCTGCCCGCCCCATGCCAGCCTGTCCCGGGTGGTGCGGCCGCGGCCCGGGCCGGTGCTGGCGCGCTTTGAAGATGCCCGCGGCCGCGCGCGCCACGTCTGGGCCACCTTCAGCCGGGACCAGCTCGATCTCAATTACGCCAATCCGAAGGTTTTGCTGGCGGTGATGGAGGTGCTGCTGGACTATGTGCGCCATGGCGCCCGGCTGATCCGCCTCGATGCCGTCGCCTATCTGTGGAAGGAGCCGGGCACGGACTGCATCCACCGGCCACAGACCCATGCGCTGATCAAGCTGATGCGCGCGGCCCTCGAAGACGCTGCGGCGGATGTGCTGATCGTCACCGAAACCAATGTGCCCCATGCGGACAATATCGCCTATTTCGGCGCTGGCGATGACGAAGCCCACATGGTCTACAATTTTGCCCTGCCGCCGCTGATTGCCCATGCCATTCTGGCGGGTGATGCCAGCGTGCTCAGCGCCTGGGCGCAGACGCTGGCGCCGCCTGCGGGGGGACAGGCCTGTTTCCTGAACTTTACCGCCAGCCATGACGGCGTCGGCCTGCGCGCCGTGGAGGGCATATTGAGCGAGGCCGGGTGCGCCATGCTCGCCAGGGCGGCGCAGGCCCATGGCGGCGCGGTTTCCTATCGGGCCGATGGCGCGGGCGGCGAAGCGGTTTACGAGCTCAATTGCAGCTATATCGACCTGCTCAGCGCCCCTGATGAGGCCGATGCGGTGCGTCTGGCGCGCATGCTGGCGGCGCAGGCGGTCATGCTGGCCATGCCCGGCGTGCCCGCCATGTATATCCATTCCCTGCTCGGCAGCCGCAATGACCTGCAGCGCATGCGTGATCACGGCCACAAGCGCGCCATCAACCGCAGCCAGCTTGATGTGCGCGCCCTGGAGGACGCCCTGGCGGACCCGGGCACATTTCGCGGCCAGCTGTTTGCCGCGCTTGCGCGCCTGCTGCGGGTGCGCCGCGCCACGGCGGCGTTTCATCCCCTTGGCGCGTTCAAGGTGCTGGCGCTGGGCGCGGGCGTGTTTGCCATCCGGCGGCACAGCCCTGATGGCAGCCAGACGGTGCTGGCGCTCGCCAGTGTCAGTCCCCGGGCGCAGAGCATTGACACCGGGCTGAGCGGCCAGGCCAGGGACCTGCTTGACGGCCAGAGCCATGACCTTGCCGCCGTGCAACTGGCGCCCTATGGGGTATGCTGGCTGGACATCACCGCTGCCTGAGCCTAGTCATGCACGACACCTCCCCGCACAAGGCGTTCCTGCTGGATCTTCTCGATGCCGCCCTTGCAGCGGTGCGCGCGCCGCACTGCCTGCCGCCAGCCCTGCCCGAAGCGCCGCCTGCAGGCCGCACCCTGGTGCTGGGCGCAGGCAAGGCGGCCGCGGCGATGGCGCACACGGCGGTGCAGAACCTGGCCGGGCCGCTCCATGGCCTGGTGGTGACCCGCCATGGCCATGGCGGCGGCCTGGAGACGGGCCCGGTGGCGGTGCGGGAAGCGGGCCATCCGGTGCCGGATGCGGCCAGCATGGAGGCGGCGCAGGCCATGCTGGACTTGGCGCGTGCCTGCACGCCGCAGGACCGGCTGATCTTTCTTGCCTCCGGCGGCGGCTCGGCAACGCTGGCCCTGCCGCTGCCGGGCCTCACCCTGCGCCAGAAGCAGGACATCGTGCGCGCCCTGGTGCGCAGCGGCGCCGCCATTGGCCAGATCAACTGCCTGCGCAAGCATGTGTCGGCGATCAAGGGCGGCCGGCTGGCCGCGGCCAGCGGCACCCGGGACATCCACACCTTCATCATCTCCGATGTGGCTGGCGACGCGGCTGCCGACGTGGCCTCCGGGCCCACCCTTGCTGATGCAGGCACGCTGGCCGATGCGCGCGCCATCATGGAGGCGTACAGCCTGCCGCATGCGCAGGCGCTCAAGGCCGTGCTGGCATCGGACAGGGCAGAGACGCCCAAACCCGGCACCGTTCCCGGCCGTTACAGCATCATTGCCCGGGCGGCGGACGCGCTTGCCGCGGCGCGCCGCCTGGCTACGGCCCGGGGCTGGCAGGTGCATGATCTTGGCGACTGTCTGGAGGGCGAGGCCAGCGCCCTGGGGCGGGCCCATGGGGCCCTGGCCTTGCGTCTGCGCGCCCAGGGCGGCCGCCATCTGGTTCTGTCGGGCGGCGAGGCCGTGGTCAGTCTTCCGGGGGCGAGCGGCGCGGGCGGCCCCAATCAGGAATATCTGGCGGCGCTGGCCCAGGCGCTGCACGGCGCGCCGGGGATTTATGCGCTGGCGTGCGACACCGATGGCATTGATGGCGCGGGCGATGCCGCCGGGGCGTTTCTGGCGCCGGACACGCTCAAGCGGGCGCGGGCCTGCGGCGTGACCGTGGACGAAGCCCTGCGGCACCATGACAGCGGCGCGCTCTTCGCCGCTGCCGGGGATCTGGTGAAAACCGGGCCGACCCTGACCAATGTCAATGATTTTCGCGCCATCGCCATTGACGGCACGGCGGACGGTCTGGCGCAAGGGCGCCGGGGCGCGCTGGAGCGGGTGAAGGGAATCGAACCCTCGTCTTAAGCTTGGGAAGCTCCTGCTCTACCATTGAGCTACACCCGCACACAGGCTGGTGCCGGCCTTATTTGCCGGCGATGAGGCCTTCGCGAATGGCGCGCTTGCGCGCCAGCTTGCGGGCGCGGCGCAGGGCTTCGGCTCTTTGCCGGGCGCGCTTTTCCGATGGTTTTTCGTAATAGTTGCGACGCTTCATTTCGCGAAAAGTGCCTTCGCGCTGCATTTTTTTCTTGAGTGCCTTCAATGCCTGATCGACATTGTTGTCGCGCACGAATATCTGAACGATGACTGATCCTCCGGTCTAGCAGGTTGCTGGTGCCATGGCCCCGGGCCTGTGCGGCGGGGCCGGTTTCGGGACCCCAGGCCCCGTGAGGCGCCGCACATACCAAACAGGGCTGGGCCTGTCCAGCATTGTGGTGCGAAAACAGGGGAAACGGAAAGGGCAAGCATGGCGGCAAGAGTGGAACCCCAGCCCCATCTGGACCGGATCCGCGCATCCGTGCTCGCCGCTGCCCTGGAGCTGGCACCGTTCGAGGGCTGGACGGCGCGCACCCTGGCGGAGGCCGCCGCGTCCGCGGGCGTTGATCCGGGGGCGCTGGAGCTGGCCTGCCCGCGCGGCGTGCTTGATCTGCTCGCCTACTGGTCGGCTGAATGCGACCGCGCCATGGAGGCGGCGCTGGCGGCGGCGGACCTGAACAGCATGCGGGTGCGCGCGCGCGTCACCTTTGCGGTGCAGCAGCGTCTGGCCGCCATTGGTCCGCAGCACCGCGAAGCGGCCAGCCGCGCCGCCTCCCGCCTGGCCATGCCCGATGCACTGCCCACCGCCAAGCGGCTGGTGTGGCAAAGCGCCGATGCGATCTGGCGGGCGCTGGGCGATCCCTCGACGGACTACAATTACTATACCAAGCGCGCCATCCTGTCGGCGGTGCTGGGCTCGACGCTGATGGTCTGGCTCGATGGCGATGACGCGCGCGCCGCGGCATTTCTGGACCGGCGCATTGAGAACGTCATGGCCTTCGAGCGCTTCAAGGGATCCTTGCGCAAGACCCGCGCGCGCTGGCCGGACCCGGTCAAGCTGCTTGCCCGCCTGCGCTATGGCACGGGCCGCGCCCGGCCGCGGCGCATGTAGGCCACGCCTTTGCTCCGAAGGCACTAACCGGCGTTTTTTTCGCCGCGCACATCCAGATGGTGTTCGCGCACCTTGCGGTAAAGCGTCGAGCGGCCAATGCCCAGGCGCCGGGCGATTTCCGACATGTGGCCGGAATAGGTGCCGATGGCGAACTCGATCAGGTCGCGCTCGACCTCTTCCAGGGCGCGCACATGGCCTTCACCGGTGGTGATGCGCACCGGCATGTCTGCCTCGGGCGCGGGATTTGCGGCCTTGCCCTGCGCACCCTCAAGGACCAGCGGTGCCTCTTCGGCGGCTTCGGCAACGTCGCGCGAGAGCCCGGAGATTTGCGGAAAGTCCTCTGGCGTCAGCGTGTCGCCCTCGCACAGGACCACGGCCCGGAACACCGCGTTTTCGAGCTGGCGCACATTGCCGGGCCAGTCAAAGGCCTTGAGCATGGCCATGGTCTCGGCGCTGGCGCCGCGAATGTTCGTGCCTTCCTGGGCATTGAAGCGGGCAATGAAATGGCTGACCAGGGCCGGCAGGTCCTCCATGCGCTCGCGCAGCGGCGGCAGTTCCACCGGGAACACGTTGAGCCGGTAATAGAGGTCTTCGCGGAAGGTGCCGTTCCTGACCGCTCCGGCCAGGTCGCGATTGGTGGCGGAAATGATGCGCACGTCCACCTTGACGCTGCGCTTTGCCCCCACCGGGTCGATCTCGCCTTCCTGCAGGGCACGCAGCAGCTTGACCTGCATGTCGGGCGGCAATTCGCCGACCTCGTCGAGAAAGATGGTGCCGCCATCGGCTTCGCGGAACTTGCCGGTGTGCTTGCCGGTGGCGCCGGTAAACGAGCCCTTTTCGTGGCCGAACAGGATCGATTCGGCGAGATTTTCCGGCAATGCGCCGCAATTGACCGTCACCAGCGGCTTGCCGGCGCGCTGCGAGGCGCCATGAATGGCCTGGGCGATCAGTTCCTTGCCGACGCCGCTTTCGCCCAGAATCAACACCGGAATGCTGGACTTGGCGGCGCGCTGGCCCAGGCGCACCACCTGGCGCATGGCCGGGGCGTCGGCGATCATGTCGCCAAAGCTCAGGGCGCCGCTGCGGGTCTTTTGCAGGCGCACCACCTCGCCCTGCAGGTCGCGCAGTTTCAGCGCATTGCCAATGCACACGGCGATGCGCTCGGGGCTGGCGGGCTTGACCAGAAAGTCCATGGCGCCGGCGCGCATGGCCTTGACCACGGTGTCGATACTGCCCGAGGCGGTGAGCACGATCACCGGCAGGTCCTTGCCGCGCCTGCGCAGCTCTTCCAGCGTCTTCATGCCGCCCATGCCCGGCATTTTCAGGTCCAGCAGCAGCACATCGGCGGGGCTGCCCGCCGCCAGCATGTCCAGCGCTTCCTCGCCGCTTTGCGCCTGCGCCGCGGCATATCCGTTCTTCTCCACCACCGCCTGCATCAGGCGGCGCTGCGTGGGATCGTCATCAACAATCAGGACGGTCTTGGCCATGTCCGTTCACCCGTTCTTGCGCCTGTTCTTGTCGTGGCCGGCATGGCCGGCAGGCTATCTGGGCCGCACCATGACAGATCCGGGTAAAGGCGAGGTTTAAATGCGCCCGCCCGGGCGCAGCCTTGCGCCCAGCAGTGCGCGGCGATTGACGCTGCCCCCCCGGGGCGCTACCGCTCGGCGCATGAGCAAGACCGAAAACAACCCGCAAGACCCGGCCAGGCGCCGCCCCAGAACCCTGCCGCTGGCGCGTTTCAAGGGCGCCGAGCCGCCTGCGCCGGACTGGTTCAAGACCTGCCTGGCGATGCCGTTCGACGAGGGAGCCGTGGAAGTTTCGGGCGCCAGCATCTGCTGGAAGGCCTGGGGCAAACGGGGCGATCCGGGCCTGATCTTCGTGCATGGCGGGGTTGCCCACAAGGGCTGGTGGGACTTTATCGCCCCGTGGTTTGCCAAGAGCCGCCGCGTCGTCGCCATGGACCTTTCCGGCATGGGCCATTCGGACTGGCGCCAATCCTATGACATGCCCACCTATGCCGACGAGGTGCTGGCCTCGGGCGAGGCCGGCGGCGCCTTCGCCCATGACCGCAAGCCGGTTCTGGCCGGGCATTCCTTTGGCGGCTTCGTCACCATGGCCTCGGCGGTGCGCCATGGCGAGCGCTATGAACGCGCCGTGGTCATTGACA
>JALWUB010000032.1 GCA_026993275.1 Robiginitomaculum sp.
AGCAGAATTCGCTTGTTGACCATGCCGTTTTCATGGCTAGTTTATGGGGTCTGGATAACGGCAATTCCTAGTGTTCTGAGTACCGCGCGGTTGGGGGGCGCCCGATTGCGAACGGGGTGGTATTGTCTGAAAAAACAATAGGTTAAGACACGTAAATTCAATACGTGCAGACGCTTGAGGTGGATAATGGAAGCTGGGGATGCGAGGGTGCCAGTCACAGCGCAAGCGCAAGCGCCGGTCCCTCCGCTGCAGGTCTTGTGGGGACAGGCCTGCGCACAGTTGCAAGAGGAAATCGGGGCCAAGAAATTCGCGTCATGGGTGAAGCCGCTGAAGGCGGAAACATCAGATGGCTGCGCCATAACCCTGTTTGCGCCCAATGCATTTTGCCGTGACTGGGTGCGCGAAAACCTGGGCCGCCAGCTCAAGCGTGTCTGGAGCGCTGTCGATCCGTTGTGCCGGACGATTTCCATAAAGGCTGGCGGCCCGGAGGAAACCCGCACCCCGCAAACGGCCGCGGCCCCGGGCGGCGTTTCTGCTCCGTCTGCACCGGCAAAATCGGACGTTTCCGGGTTTGAGACCTTTGTTGTCGATGACTCCAACGACGTGGCCTTTACCGTGGCCCGCCAGGTCAGCAATGGGGTGATGGCCAGTTTCAACAACCCGTTTTTCGTTTATGGCGGCTATGGCGTTGGCAAGACCCATTTGCTGCGCGCCATCAGCGAAAGCCCGTTCTGGACCCATCCGGCCCGGCATGTGCGCTATATGACGGCCGAAGAATTTGTCTATGACTATGTCACGGCCCTGCGCGAGCGCAACACCCATGTGTTCAAGCAGGCCATGCGCGCGCTTGATTTGCTGGTCATTGATGATCTGCAATTTGTGCTGGGCAAGCAGGCGAGCCAGGAAGAGCTGTTTCATACCCTGAATGCGATGACCTCGGCGGGGGCGCAGCTCGTGTTCAGCGCCGACCAGGCGCCGGGCGCGCTGGGCGGGCTGCATCCGGGGCTGGCCTCGCGCATTGCCGGCGGTCTGGTGTGCGAAATCCGCCCGGCCAGCGAAGCCCTGCGGCGGCAAATCCTGGAGCGCCGGGTGCAATTGCTGGCGCGTGAATATCATGGCCTGGCCGTGCCCTCTGCGGTGCTGGACATCATCGCCGAAGAGATCTGCACCAATCCGCGCGAACTGATCGGCGCCCTCAATACGGTCTTGTCGCGCACGGCCTTTATCGGCAGGCCGCTGACGGAAGACCTGTGCCGGGAAATCCTGGCCGATCTTGGGCGCGATCCGGCCCGCAAGGTCAGCATTGCCGAGATCCAGAAGGCCGTTGCGGCCCATTACGAGATCAGTGTCGAGCAATTGCTGTCGCGCAGGCGCACGCGCAATATTGTCCGGCCGCGCCAGGTCGCCATGTATCTGTGCAAACAGATCACCACCTGCTCGCTGCCCATGATTGGCGGCCGTTTTGATGGCCGCAACCATGCCACCGTGATTCATGCCACCCGGCAGATTGCGAGCCTGATCTCCAGGGACAAGGCGCTGGCCGCCGACATCAAGGCCATCCGCCGGGCCTTGATGGCGCCGCAATCGCCGCAATTGCTCGCCTGACCTATCTGACTGCCCTAGACAGCCGCAGTTTTATTGGGAAAACTGCGCCAAATGACTGACCGGGATTCGTTGGCATGATGAAACTGACCGTAGAACGCGCTGATCTGCTCAGGGCCCTCAATCATGTGCAAAGCGTGGTCGAGCGCCGCAACACCATCCCGATCCTCTCCAATGTCCTGATCAGCGCCGGTGATGACCGTATCGGCTTTACCGCCACGGATCTGGATATTGAAATTGTCGAGGATGTAGCGGCCAATGTGGAGCAGGGCGGCAGTTTGACGGCCCCGGCCCACACCTTCTACGAAATCGTCAGAAAACTGCCCGAGGGCGCCGAGGTTGAACTCGTCAAAACCGCCGAAGATCCGCGTCTGCAGGTCAATGCCGGGCGCTCGCGGTTTTCGCTGCCGACCCTGCCGGAAGACGAGTTTCCGGTGCTCAAGGCCGACAATCTGAGCCACACCTTCACCCTCAGCAGCACCGATCTTGTCAAGCTGATCGACAAGACCCGCTTTGCCGTCTCGACGGAAGAAACCCGGTATTATCTGAACGGTATCCATATCCATGCGCTTGAGGGCGAAGAGGCGCGGTTGCGGGCGGTGGCCACAGACGGCCACCGGCTGGCACTGGCCGAGATAGACCTGCCCGAAGGCGCAGCCGGGATGAGCGGCATCATTGTGCCGCGCAAGACGGTGCAGGAAGT
>JALWUB010000033.1 GCA_026993275.1 Robiginitomaculum sp.
CATCGGCGCCGCCGTCAGCGATAGCGTCCCTGTTGCTCCTCCAGCATGTGGGCGGCGCCGATGAGCGCGGTATCGCCTGAGGTGAGCAGGGCGACGGGCACGTTTTTCAGATAGTCTTTCTGATAGCCCGGCGTGCCGAAACGCTCGAGAAAGGGGCTGTGCAGGAACACATCGGCGATTTTGGGCACAATCCCGCCAGCGATGACCAGGCCGCCCAGGGCGCCGGTGACCATGGCGAAATCTCCGGCGCAGGAGCCCAGCACCGCGCAGAACACCTCCACGGCGCGCCGGGCCAGCGGATAGTCCGTGCCGGTGGCGGCGGCGGTGATCTGCGCCGGGCGCAGCGAGATGCGCGGCGTGCCGGCGAGCACGCACAGGGCGCGGTGAATGTTCACCAGGCCGCGGCCGCTGAGCAGGTGCTCGAAACAGACGCTCTCGTGCTCGCGCCGGATCAGGCGCATGATCTCTATTTCTTCATCGGTTTGCGGCGCAAAACTGGCATGGCCGCCCTCGGTGGCGACAATCTTCATGCGGTCCGCGCCGCACGGCACCAGCAGGCCAAAGCCCAGCCCGGTGCCCGGGCCCAGCACGGCGCGCGGCGCATCGGGCACAGGCCTGCCCTCGCGCACCACGATCTGGTCGCCTGCGCCCATGAAGCGGGTGCCGCTGGTCATGGCGGCAAAGTCGTTGACCACCAGCAGGGTGTCCAGATCCAGCGCTGCCATCAGCGCCTGCCGGTCCACGGTCCAGGGCGAATTGGTCAGGCGGATGAGCCCGTCAGAGGGCGGCGCGGCAATGGCGAAACAGGCGCGTCTGGGCGCGGGGGCCGCGAGCGATTCGCAATAGGCGCCAAGTGCGCCTTGCAGATTGTCGAAGTCCTCGGCGCGAAAATCCTGCCTTTGCTCCAGCACGAAACCGGCCGGTCCCGCCGCGCGCCGCGCCAGGGCAAAGCGCGCATTGGTGCCGCCTATGTCGGCAACCAGCATGGCACCGGCCTCAGGCATCGGGGCTCCAGCCAAAACTCATGGCGCCTTCATTGGCCGGGCCCACTTGCGCCCGCATGCCGCTGAACAGCGCCCGGCCCATGCCCGCATGGCTGGCCGAAAGATCGGCGCTGACCGGGGTGCGCGCCGCCAGTTCCTCCTCGCTGACCATCAGCTGCAAGAGCCCCGCAGGCGCGTCCAGGCGGATGATGTCGCCATCCCTGATCCGGGCAATGGGGCCGCCGGCCACGGTTTCCGGGCACAGGTGAATGGCGGCCGGCACCTTGCCCGAGGCGCCGGACATGCGCCCGTCAGTAACCAGGGCGACCTTGAAGCCGCGGTCCTGCAAAATGCTCAGCGGCGGCGTCAGCCGGTGCAATTCGGGCATGCCGATGGCCCTGGGGCCGCTGAAGCGCACCACGGCGACAAAATCGCGCTCCAGCTCGCCCTTGCCAAAGCGCTCCATCAGGTCGTCCTGGGAGGCAAAACACAGCGCCGGGCCTTCCACCACCAGGTGTTCGGGCGCCACCGCCGAGGTCTTGATGACGGCATGGCCAAGATTGCCGTGCAGCACCTTCAGGCCGCCATCGGCACGAAACGGCTCGGCCACGCTGGCGGCGATATTGCGATCCAGCGAAACCTGCGCGCCGTCACGCCAGGCCAGCCGGCCATCCTCCAGAAACGGCTCGCGGGTATAGGCGCGCAGGCCGTCGCCATGAATGGTGCGCACGTCCTCGTGCAACAGGCCTGCATCCAGCAATTCACGGATCACCAGTGCCAGCCCGCCCGCGGCATGGAACTGGTTCACATCCGCCGGGCCATTGGGATAGATGCGGCACAAGAGCGGCGTCACCGCCGCAAGAGCGTCAAAATCATCCCAGGTGAGGATGATCCCGGCGGCGCGGGCAATGGCGACCAAATGAATGGTGTGGTTGGTGGAGCCGCCGGTGGCGTTCAGCCCGACCACCGCATTGACGATGCTGCGCTCGTCCACAACGTCGCAAATGGGCGTATAGTCATTGCCCAGCGCGGTGATCTGCGCCGCGCGCTGCGCCGCCGCCGCGGTCAGGGCATGGCGCAGGGGCGTGTCCGGATTGATGAAGGCGGCGCCCGGCAGATGCAGGCCCATGATTTCCATCAGCATCTGGTTGGAATTGGCGGTGCCGTAAAAGGTGCAGGTGCCCGGCGCGTGATAGCTTTCGCTTTCGGCCTTGAGCAATTCATCGCGGCCAACCTTGCCTTGCGCGTAAAGCTTGCGGATGCGGTTCTTTTCCGGGTTGGGCAGGCCCGAGGGCATCGGCCCGGCCGGGGCCAGCAC
>JALWUB010000034.1 GCA_026993275.1 Robiginitomaculum sp.
GCGATGGCGGCCAGGGAAAAGACAATGACGGCCGGCATGCTGGTCATGACGCGCCTTTAGGAGAGAAAGCCCAGAATGCGCTCGATGGACTTGCCATAGGGCGGGAACAGCATGGCCCGGCCATTGATCTTGCTTTGCCTGAAAATGCTCTTGGCATGCGAAAACGCCAAGAATCCGGCGCGGCCGTGATAGGCGCCAATGCCCGACTCGCCAATGCCGCCAAACGGCAGGTCGTTCTGGGTGATGTGCATCAGCGTGTCATTGACCGACATGCCGCCAGCGAGCAGCTCGTTGCTGACGCGCTCGACCACCATCTTGTTGTCCGAGAACACATACAGCGCCAGCGGGTGCGGCCGGTCGGCGACAAAATCCATGGCATTGTCCAGCGTATCATAGGGCACCAGCGGCAGGAGCGGGCCGAAAATCTCCTCTTGCATGATACGCATGTCCGGCTTGACATTGGTCACCAGCTTGGGCGGCATCTTGCGGGTGTTGACGTTCTTTTCCGCCTCTTCCGGGTAAATCTCGATGACCTCGGCGCCCTTTTCGCGGGCATCGTCCACCAGCGCGCTGAGGCGCTCGAAATGGCGCTCGGAAATGATCGCCGTATAATCGTCATTGTCGTGGATCTCCGGGTAGAACCGGCGGCACACCCGGGTCAGTTCGCGCACCGTATCGTCCAGCGCCGCACGCGGCGCCAGGATGTAATCCGGGGCGATGCAGGTTTGCCCGGCATTGAGCAATTTGCCCGACAGAATGCGCTCCGCCGCGGTCTTGAGCGGATAGTCATAGTCAATGATGACCGGCGACTTGCCGCCCAGCTCCAGCGTCACCGGGGTCAGGTTTTTCGCCGCCGCCTGCATGACGAGGCGGCCGACACTGGTGGAGCCGGTAAACAGCAAATGGTCAAAATCAAGCATGGAGAATTCTTGCGCCACCTCCGGGCCGCCGGTGATCACCGCCACCTCGTCCTCGTCGAAAATCCGGCCCAGCAGGGTCTTGGTCAGTTCCGATGTCCGCGGCGTCAGCTCGGAGGGCTTGATCATGGCGCGATTGCCCGCCGCCAGCGCCGCAATCAGCGGCGAAATGGCCAGCTGGAACGGATAGTTCCACGGGCTGATAATGCCAACCACCCCCTTGGGCTGGTAACGCACCTCATTGTGCGCGGGCTTGAATTGCAGGGCAACCGGGCGGCGCTCCACCGCCATCCACTTTTTCAGGTGCGCGCGGGTGTGCTTGATTTCGCTGATCAGCGCCGCAACATCGGCAAGGCGCGTCTCCACCCCCGAGCGGTGGCCAAAGTCTTCGGAAATGGTCTTGCAGATCAGGTCCACATTGTCTGCAATCATGCGCGACAGCCTGTCGAGCGTGTTCAGGCGCACGGCAAGCGGCGGGTTCGGATTGGCCCGGAAGGCCTGGCGCTGGCTTTGCAAAATGTCGTGCATGGGGGCTCTCCGAAAAAGTGAACAGTGTTCAGTTTAACCCGAACGGGCCGCCCGCGCCAAGAGGGCGGCGCGCGCGTCATTGGCAAAGTCGGTAAAGAGGCCATCAATGCCCAGGTCGAGGAAGAAGTCGAACTCGGCCTGCGCATTGGCGAACTGTTCGGGCAGCATGTCCGAGCGGAAGGTCCACGGATGCACGGCCAGCCCTGCCCCGTGGGCGGCCTCGACCATGCCCGACGAGGTGCCATCCTTATTGACCAGCAGGCCCTTGAACGGGCCAATGCCATCGGCATAGGCGGCGATGTCCTGCATGTCCGCGCCATCGGCCTTTTCCAGCAGCATGATCAGCGGCAAGTCCGTCTTGGGGCGCAGGGCGCGCAAGATGCCGTCCTCGAAGGACTGGATGAACACCGGCGATCCCGGCCGGTCAAACCCGTGCCGCGCCAGCGCCGCCAGCACCGCCGTCTCGAAATCATAGCCCAGGGACTGGAAATAGGACGGCAGCTTGGTTTCCGGATAGACGCCCACCGGCTTGCCGGCCATGGTGGTGCGTCCTTTTGCGAGGGTAAGAAATTCGTCAAAGGTGAGGATTTCGAACTTGCCATCGGCGGCATGGCTGCGGCTGGCGAAAGCCTGGCGCGCCCGCAGGGTCTTGATTTCGGCCAGGGTGAAATCTTCCGAAAACCAGTCTTCGCGCTCATGGCCGGGTTTTTGCGTCTTGCGGCTGGCAAATTCCGGATGATCGGCGACATCGGTGGTGTCGGACAGATAATGGTCATGGCGGACGATGAGATGGCCGTCCTTGGTGAACACCAGGTCCGGCTCGATATAATCGGCGCCCATGCGGATGGCGAGGTCATAGCCCGGCGCCGTGTGCTCGGGCAGATAACCCGGGGCGCCGCGATGGGCGATGACAAGCGCTTGCCGGGACGATTGCGAATGGGGCATGGGGGTCTCCTTGCGCTGCATGGCGCGCGTGGGCGTGCAGGCGGCCAGGGCCAGTCCGGCGCCCGCAAGCGGCGCGGCACGCACGACCTGGCGCCGGGTCATGACAGGGGTTTGATGACGCATTGACAGGCTCTCCTGTTCAGGGTCAAACCGGGACGGTTTGGCAATGCCGTCAAACTCTTTACCGGGAAAGACCATAGATGGACAGTGAAAAGACAACCCTGCCCAACACCGATGAAACCCAGCCCGGCTTCGTCATCGCCCTTGATGACGTCCAGGCCCTGCTGGACGATCAGGGGGAGGTTCCCTTTGCCGTGGCCGCCAGCCGCGATGCGCCGCCAATGACGGCCATGCTCTATGCGCCCAGGGGCACAGATGATCAGAAACCGCATGACCGGGACGAGCTCTATGTCATCGTGCGCGGCCATGGCGTGTTCGAATATGATGGCCAGCGGGCGCCATTCAAAACCGGCGATCTGCTTTATGTGGCGGCGCACACCCCGCACCGTTTTGCAGAATTTTCCGATGATTTCTGCACCTGGGTGATCTTTTACGGCGCAAAACGGCCCAGGGCCTGAGCCCACCTCGCAATCTTGTCCTATCCCTCTGATATGAATGGTATTTATCTGTCATTCCAGTCAGAGCTCGAAGCAAACCGGGATTGCATGCGTGACCGGCATTTACTGGATTGACATGGCTGCAGACATGCAAATATGTTAGCGCCGCTTTTCGTAAAGAAAAATCTTGTCACAGGATATATTCTATTTAATATATTAATTGCGCGACAAGATACAATATTATATTGGAGAGATTGACACATCAATGAGAAATAATTTATGAGAGATACCAACAACATACTTGTTACTGGAGGGGCTGGCTATATTGGCAGTCACGCCTGCAAAGCTCTCGCTGCCGCCGGGTATGAACCCGTGACCTATGACAATTTTGTTTACGGCCATGAAGGGGCGGTGCGCTGGGGCCCGGCGGTCAAGGGAGAATTATGTGATCGCCCGCGGCTGGACCAGGTCTTTGAGGAGTTCCGTCCCAAGGCGGTGATGCATTTTGCCGCCTTCTCCCTTGTCGGTGAATCCGTGTCTGATCCCGGCAAATACTATCGCAACAATGTCCTGGGCAGCCTCACTTTATTTGAAGCCATGCGCGACCATGGTGTGGACAATCTGGTTTTCTCCAGCACATGCGCCACCTATGGTGAGCCGCAAGCGCTGCCCATATCGGATGATCATCCGCAAAATCCGGTCAACCCCTATGGCGCATCCAAATTCATGGTCGAGCGCATTGCCCGGGATTTTGGCAAGGCCCATGGCCTGCGTTCCATTTTCTTGCGCTATTTCAATGCCGCCGGGGCAGACCCTGATTGCGAATCCGGCGAGGATCATGATCCGGAAACGCACCTGATCCCGCTGGTGCTGGAGGTCGCTGCCGGCAAGCGGCCGCATATCGCCATCTTTGGCACTGATTATGACACCCCTGACGGCACCTGTCTGAGGGACTACATCCATGTCAGCGACCTGGCAGATGCTCATGTCCTGGCCCTGAAGGCGCTGGAGGATGGCGCCCAGACAATGGCATTCAATCTTGGCAATGGCCGGGCCTATTCGGTGCGTGAGGTCATAGAGACTGCCCGCGCTGTCACTGGCCGCCCGATACCCGCCGTGGAACAGCCGCGCCGCCCTGGCGATCCCGCCAAGCTGGTTGCCGATGCAGCAAAAGCGCAAAAAGAACTTGGCTGGGTGCCCAAAATGGACGATCTATCGGTGATGATTGAGACGGCTTGGAAATGGCTGTTGAAAACTCAATAGACAGCCCAATGCCATAGGGAATCCGGTCATTATGATTCGAATGAGAAGCATGCTGCAATGGTTGTTCATTGCCTGGTTCCAGTTCCTGATCCGTTACCGCAAGACCATGCTGGGGCCACTTTGGCTGCTGGTCGGGCCAGCTTTGTTTATCGTGTTTCTGGGCCGGCTTTATGGACATATTGGCTCAGTCACGGCTGAAGCCTTCATACCCCATCTGACCATTGGCCTTGTAGTCTGGACTCTGATCAGTGGCTTTGTGATTAGCAGCACCATGGTATTTCCCGCTGCCAAATCACAAATCCTGCAGGGCGGCATGGGCTTGACGGGTATCATTTTTGTCCATGTTTTTTCCATTATTTTGCAGTTTGCACACCAGATTGTCCTCATTGTGATCGTCATGGTGATATTCAAGGTCAGCTTGTCCTGGTATGCGCTGATCAGTCTGGTTGGCCTGGCCCTGCTCATTGCCAATGGTATCTGGTTGTCGGTCGTGTTTGGCATTATTGGCGCGCGCTATCGGGACCTGTTCGAGGTCATGCAGGCAATCATGCGCATTGCCTTTCTTGCAACGCCGATCATCTGGACGGCAGATTCTGGCGGGCGCGGCAGTATCATGGGGCCGTATTTGATCTTTAATCCGTTTTACCACTACCTGGAACTGGTGCGCGCGCCCCTGCTGGGCAAACCCATTGCCCCATTAAGCTGGGCGGTGGTGTTGTCCATTACCGCCATCGGAATCGTGCTGGCCTGGTTGTTCAAGAAGCATTTTGCCCGCCATGTCGCACTCTGGGTCTGATGCACCATGAAGGATGTTAATGGCATGCCCTCCTTGCTGCTGGAAGCAAAAAACCTGGTCTTGCGGGTGCCGATCTTCAGGCCAGACGACCGCAAGCTGCTCTCCAATCCAACGCGTTTTTTGACCGACCTGTATTTTTCACGCACCCGGCGCGGCATGGTGACTATCCTGGATGGCGTCTCTCTTGCACTCTACCCCGGCGAACGGCTTGGCCTGATTGGTGCCAATGGAGCGGGAAAGAGCACATTATTGCGCGTTCTTGCCAGAATATATCACCCGACTGAAGGCGAACTGAATATCAATGGTTCTGCAAAGGGATTGTTCAACATTTCCCTTGGCATGAACCTTGAGGCCACTGGGCTTGAGAACATCTATATGCGTGGCCTGCAAATGGGCTTGACGCTCAAGGAAATCAGAGAGCATGTTCCGCAAATCGTCGCATTTTCCGGGCTTGAAGATGCCATAGAAAACCCGCTGAACACCTATTCCACCGGCATGCGTATCCGCCTGGCTTTTTCTGTCTCCACCATGGTCGAGCCGGATATTCTGCTTCTTGATGAATGGATTGGTGCCAGCGATGCACGCTTTCGTGACAAGGTAAAAGAACGCATGGACAGTCTTGTGCACAAGAGTCGCGGCCTGGTTCTGGCCACGCACAATCAGAACCTCATGAAAAACCTGTGTGCCCGGGCCCTGGTGCTTGATAAGGGAAAGCTGGCCTTTTCAGGAAAGGTCGAGGATGCTCAGAAATTTTACAATGAGGAAATTGTCTCTCGTAAACTCGCTGAGCAAACCAGCACATGATCACGGCCTGTCCCATTGAAGGTTTGCTGGTCATCACGCCAGTAAAGCACCGTGACGCGCGGGGCTTTTTTTCCGAAACCTATAATGCGCAGACTTTGGCTGAAGCCGGGTTCGACAAACCATTCGTGCAGGACAATCATTCGCTGTCCCGGCAAAAGGGCGTGTTGCGCGGCCTGCATTTTCAGACCCCGCCCTATGCCCAGGACAAGCTGGTGCGGGTCTTGCGGGGTGCCGTGCTGGATGTGGCCGTTGACTTGCGAAAGGCTTCCCCCAGTTTCGGCAAGTCTTTTGCCATTGAATTATCGGCAGACAACTGGAAACAATTGCTGATCCCAGTTGGTTTTGCCCATGCGTTTTACACGCTGGAGCCGGACACAGAAGTGGCTTACAAGGTGACTGCCCCCTACGCCCCTGACCACGACGCCGGCTTGCGCTGGAATGACCCGGATCTGGCCATCGCCTGGCCATCTGACACACCTATATTGTCGGACAAGGATGCAAACCTGCCCTTGTTTTGCAATTTTTCCTCCCCGTTTTAGGGTCAGGACCCATTAGTGGTGCATTTTCAAGCCATGCCGACGCATTCAGGGCGAAAATCCGCCGCGCCCTCTAAAGAGTCTTGGCGGGTTTGGCAGAAAGCCCAATCTGCGGCGCAAACGCTCCTCGAATAGGGGCAGGCCTGTCCTTCGTCGCCTTTGCTGGCATCTTGCCCTTTCCTGTCAAACAGAATTGCATGAGATTAATGGGCCCTGACCCTAGGAATCAGGCGCGCTCTTCCCTGGCCTCTTCGGCAATATCCAGCAAATATTTGCCATAGTCGGAATTCTCGATTCCCTTGGCGCAGTCTGCCAGTTGGCTGGCAGTGATGAACCCCATATGAAAAGCGGTTTCTTCAGGAGAGCCGATGCGTGCGCCCTGTCGATTTTGCAATGTCCTGATAAATTCGCCAGCCATCGAAAGGGAATCCGGCGTCCCCGTGTCAAGCCAGGCAAAGCCACGCCCGATGGTTTCCACGTTGAGTGCGCCCTCTTCCAAGTAGCGCTTGTTCAGGTCTGTAATTTCGAGCTCACCTCGTAACGACGGTTTCAGCTGTGCCGCATAACGGGGCGCTTGGCCATCATAGAAATAAAGCCCCGTCACAGCCCAGTTTGAGCGCGGCTGTGCCGGTTTTTCTTCCAGCGTCTGTGCATGGCCGTCAGAATCAAAACTGATCACCCCATAGCGCTCCGGATCATGGACCTTATGGGCGAAGACCGTAGCACCAGATTTCCTGGCAGCGGCCCGCTGCACCATAGCCTGCAAACCATGACCGTAAAATATGTTGTCTCCGAGGATCAGCGCCGATGGCTGGCCATCTATAAACGCCGCCCCCAGTGTATAGGCTTGAGCGAGCCCGCCCGGTTCGGGCTGTTCCAGATAGCTGAGCGAGAGACCCCATTTTTGGCCATCACCAAGCAATTTCTGAAAATGCGGCAAATCCTGAGGCGTCGATATGATCAAGATGTCCTGGATTCCAGCCAGCATCAGTGTGCTCAGCGGGTAATAGATCATCGGCTTGTCATAAACCGGCAGCAATTGCTTGGACATGACAATGGTCATGGGGTGCAGGCGTGTCCCTGCCCCACCAGCGAGAATGATGCCTTTCATGGATCAGGCCACCCCTGAAATTTACGCAAAAAACAATGTGTCACCTATGACAGATAGCACGCTTAGCGTCCAGTGACGGCCAGCGCCGCACCCTCTGCGATCTCGAAAACCTGCGCATCGGCGCCAAAGGCCTCGAACAGGCCGCGGTCGGTGCCGGTCAGCCAGGCCTGCCCCGCCATGGCGCACACCTCGGCGGCCAGCGCCGCACGGCGGTCCGGGTCCAGATGCGCGCACGCCTCGTCGAGCAGCAAAAGCGGCGCCGGGGTGTTGGTGCGCGCGGCCACGGCGCGGGCATGGGCGAGCGTGAGGCCGATGAGCAGCGCCTTTTGCTCGCCGGTGGAGCACAGGGCCGCCGGCATGTCCTTGGCGCGCCAGACCACCTGCAGATCGGCCCGGTGCGGGCCGCACAAGGCGCGCCCGGCCCTGGCATCACGCCTCCGCGCCGCCTTGAAAATCTCCGCCAGGGCCTGGGTGCAGGCGCCATGGGACGGCGAAGGCGCATCCTCGTACAGCGCCTCAAGACTGAGCACGGCCTGCGGAAATTGGCTGTCGCTGCGCGCATCGATCTCTGATTGCAGGCGCTCCAGCGTATCGGCGCGTGCCGCCATCATGGCGGCGCCCGCTTCGGCCATGTGCTGCTCGCAGGATGCCAGCCAGGCCGGGTCCGCCCCGCCCTCCTCCAGCAGCTTCTGGCGCTCGCGCATGGCCCGCTCGTAAGCGGCGGCGGCGCGGCCATGGCCGGGATGCAGGCTCAGAACCAGCCGGTCGAAAAACCGCAAACGGGCGCTGCGCGGCCCGGCAAAGAGGCGGTCCTGTGCTGGCGTCAGCCAGACCAGGCGCAAGATTTCGGCCAGGGCCCCGGCCCGGGCGCTCTGGCCATCAATGCGCACCCGCCTTGTGCGCTTTTGCGCATCCAGGCCGGTCCCCAGGGCAAAGCGCTCGCCCGCCTCATTGACCAGGACCGCATGCACGGCCCAGGCGCCGTCTGCGCAGCCATGGCGCACCGGCGCCTCCAGCGCGGCGCGGCGCAGGCCGCGCCCCGGCGCCAGATAGGAAATCGCTTCCAGGATATTGGTCTTGCCGGCGCCATTGGCGCCAAACAGCACCACGGGGCGCGGGTCAAGCTCCAGGTCAAGCGCTTCATAGGAGCGGAAATTGTGCAGCCGCAGGGTGGTGAGCGCGCTCACACCCGCAGCGGCATCAACACATAGAGCGCGCCGGTTTCGGCATCATCCTCCACCAGGGAGGGCGCAGACGCATCCGCAAAGCGGAACACCGCTTCATCGGTTTCGATCTGCCCCAGAATGTCGAGCAGATAGCGCGCATTGAACCCGATCTCCAGCGGCTCGTCGCCATATTCGACCGTGATTTCCTCGACCGCCTTGCCGGATTCGGGATTGTTGACGGTCAGGGTCAGCGTGTCGGCTTCCAGCGTCATTTTGACGGAGCGGGACTTTTCAGCCGATATCGTCGACACACGGTCCACCGCAGCGGCAAACACATCCTTGCCCACTTTCAAGGTCGCACTATTGCTGCGCGGAATCACCCGCTCGTATTCGGGAAAAGAGCCGTCAATGAGCTTGGAGGTCAGAACGGCCGGGCCAATGCTGAAACGGATCTTGGTGTCCGAGGCCGCAATCTGCACATCCTCGTCAAGCCCGTCCAGCAAGCGCCGGACTTCCTGCACCGTCTTGCGCGGCACAATGATGCCGCTCATCCCGGCTGCGCCTTCGGGCAGGTCTATCTCGGCCAGTGCCAGCCGGTGGCCGTCTGTGGCCACCGCCCGCAACCGCGCCTCTTCGC